>JBIKWW010000243.1:0-5772 GCA_044356125.1 Acidimicrobiia bacterium | reverse complement strand
GCCCATGGCCGACCGAGCACGGTCATCGGCGCCGGCGCCGCCGCCTCGGTCGTCAGCGGTCTGATCCGGGCCGTCACCGACCGGCTCGCCGGCGGTCCCGGCGAGGCCCGGGTCGTGGTCGTCGACGACGCCCACCTCCTCGCCGGGACGGCCGCCGAGGAGGACCTCCGACAGCTCGTCGCCCGGCGCGCTCCGGGCACCATGATCGTCCTCGTCGGCCGCACCCCGCCGCCCGTGGATCTCCACCGGGAGCGCCTGGAGGGCACGCTCGTCGAGATCGACGCCAACGACCTCCGCTTCCGCTCCTGGGAGGTCGAGGAGCTGTTCCACCGCGTCTACCGCGTCCGGTTCCCACCGGCCGAGGTCGCCGCCCTGGCCGCCGCCACCGACGGCTGGGCCGCCGGGCTGCAGCTCTACCGTCACGCCACCCAACGCTCCTCCGATGCCGGCCGCCGCCAGCAGCTCGAACTGCTGCGCCACAGCCGCCTCGAGACCGTCCGCTCCTACCTGAGCGCCAACGTGCTCGACACGATGGACGACGACCTGCGCCGCTTCGCCCTCGACGCCAGCGTCCTCGGCCTCATGACCCCGCCCCTGGCCAACCGGTTCCTCGACCGCATCGACGCCGCCCGCTGCCTCGACCGGCTCGTCGCCCTGCAGCTCTTCACGACCCTCGGCGGGGACGGGAGCTACCGGTTCCACGACGTGTTCCGGTCGTTCCTCGAGTCCCAGCTGACCGCCGAGCTGACCGCCGCCGAGCTGGAGGACCGCTACCGGCGGGCCGGGCTGCTGCTCGAGGAGCACGGCGCGGTGGCCGACGCCGCCCGAGCCTTCGCCGTCGTCGGCAGCGAGGCCGACGTGCGCCGCACCCTGGCCGCCCTCGGCCACGTCACCCACGGGCCCGGTCAGGATGCCACCTGGTTCGACGCCATCCCCCACGGTCTGCTCGCCGACCACCGCGTCCGGCTGGCCCGGGCCCGCCTGCTCGCCCGGGCGGGGCGGCCCGCCGAGGCGCTGGCCGAGTACGGGGGGCTCGTCGGCGACGCCAACAGCGGCTCCATCGGCCCCGTGGCCGCAGCGGAGCGGGACCGCCTCCGCCGCTGGACCGAGGCCACCGAGCAGCGACCCGATCCGGCCGACTGGACCTCGGTGGTCCGTGCCTCCCTGACCTCGCGTGGACCGGGGGCGCTCCCCGGGCTGGTGTCGGATCCGGCCCTGCTCCCCGTCGTCGAGGGAGTGGCCGCGCTCCTCGACGGCGACCCCCGGACCGCCGTGCGCGAGCTCGAGACGGTCGACCACGGCTGCGTCGACCGGCTGGCGTCGACGGCCGCCTCGGCCTGCGCTGCGCTGGCCTGGTGGATGATCGACGGGCTCGACCCCAGCGACACCCTGGCCCGGCTGCGCGACGACGCCGACCGCGACCGTCTCGGCTGGACGACCCGGATCATGCGGGCGGTGCTGCTCGCCTTCCCGCTGCCCCAGGACCCTCCGATCGGTGAGCTGCTCGCCGTGCTCGACGAGGAGGCCCTCCGCCACCGTGATCCATGGACCCCCGCCCTGGGCCGGCTGGCGCTGCTGCTGGGCTCGGCCGGAGGGACCCTGCGGCCCCAGGACGCGCCCGCCCTGGTCGAGCAGACCGCCGACACCGCGGCACGCCTCACCGCGCTCGGAGCCGAGGCGCTCGCCACGTGGGCGACGCTGTGCGGGGCGGCCGCCGACACTGCTCCCACCCCCGGACCCGAAACCCTGCGCGCCGCTACCGGAGGTGCCGGCCGCCTCGCCTCGCTCGTCCGGATGGCGGTCCACGCAGCCGCCTCGGCGAACCGTTCCGGCAGCGGGCCGGGAAGTGGGACCGGTGACGGCCCGCGTGACAGGCCGGGTGCGGCCCCAGGTGAAACCCCGGCCGATCCCGTCGGCGGGCCCGGGGCCGCCGCGGACCTTCCGCCCCTCCAGCGGCTCGTCGGGGCCGGGAGCGGCCCGACCCCGGGCCTCTGCCGGATCCGGGCCCGGCTGCTCGGGGCGTTCGAGTTGACGGTCGACGGAAGCCCTGTGGACATCGAGCGCCTGCGGCCCCGGGCCCGTTCGGTGCTGCGGATGCTGGCGATGCGGGCCGGCACGCCCGTCCACCGCGACGCCATCCTCACCGCCCTGTGGCCCGACACCGACCCGGCGATCGCCGCCAAGCGCCTCCACGTAGCCATCTCCGCCATCCGGCACGAGCTCGGCCCGGCCGGACGGGCGCTCAGCCGCAGCGGTGAGTCCTACCTGCTCGGCGGCGCGCCCCACGAGGTCGGTTCGGACCTCGCCGATCTCGACGCCGCCATCTCCGGGCACCAACAGGCGCAGCGCGCCGGGGATCATCAGCGCGCAGATGATCTCGCGCGCGCCGTCCTGGCGCTCCACAGCGGCGAGCTCCTCACCGACGAGGGTTCGGCGACCTGGGTGGTCGCCGAACGCGACCTCCGCCTGCACGCCCTGGTCGGTGCCGCCACGCACCTCGCCCGCCGGGCCGAACAGGCCGGCGACTGGGACGGCGTCGTGCGTGCCGCCACCCACGGTCTTCGCCACGACCGCTACCGCGACGAGCTCTGGACGCTCACGATCACGGCACTGGAACGCGCCGAGCGGGTGGCCGAGCTGGAGCGCGCCCGCAGCACCTACCAGGCCGTGCTCGCCGACCTCGGCGTGGCCTGAGCCCGGCAGGTGGTCACGGGTCAGCCGATCAGGACCGTCGGGCAGCCCATGGCCACGGCGCTGGCCGACGTGCACTCGGTGATCGTGTCGCCCTGACGGGCCGCCCCCATCCCGCCGATCATCACGGTCGTCGAGCACACGGTGACGACGCCGGCGCCGTCGGGGATCACCACCTTCACGATCGGACAGGTGTGCAGGTCGCCCATCGACGCCATCATCGAGGTCAGGTTGGCGACGCCCTGCACCGCCGTCCGGGCCAGCTCGGCCTGGGCCGCCGGGCCGGCCGGTGTGCCCGCCGAGGCCGTCGCCACGGCGGACTTGGCAGCGATCTCGCCGGCCAGCGAGGACACCGCCGCGGAGAGCTGCGCGGCGGCAGCCGGCGACACGCCCCGCCAGGCCGGCATCCCGCCGATCAGCACGGTCGGGCAGCCCGGCCCGGGGGCGAGCGGGGAGCCATGGGCCGTCGTGTCGCCCACGCGGGCGGCGGGAAGCCCCATCGCTCAGTTCACCTTGGGCCGCTTGCGCTGCACCTGGACCTCGGCGAAGGCGACCCCGGTCCCGGTGCCGTGCACCGACCGGACCAGGAGCTTGATCTCGGTGACGCCGGTGGCGTTGAGGTTGAACGTCTGGAACCCCGGCTGGTCCTTCAGCGTGATCTGCTTCGTCGGATCGCACCGGCCCTGACAGGTGATGGCCAGCTGCACCTGGTCGGGCCTCGGCGCCGTCGAGAAGGTCGCCTCCGCCTGCCCGGGGGCGATGCGGATGCGGGCGACGTCGGTGGGCTGATCGAACCGGATGTCGAAGCCCTGGTTGACGCCCGATGCCGCCGTGTCGCTGATCCAGGCCGTGTCGAGCTGGTCGTCGCTCAGGGCCGATGCGTTCTGCGCGGAGCTCACGAAGAACTTGGGGGCGGTGAGGGTTTCGTAGTCGTCGCCGAGCTTTCGCCGCTCGAAGAACTCGAGCTCGGTGATGGCCACGCTGCTGCCCTGGCCGTCACTCGCCGGATACACGCCCGTGACCTCGAACTGGACGGTGGTCACCTGGCTGCGTTTGACGGCGAGCTGCTGGGGCTTCTCGGTGTCCTTGACCGGCAGCACGACAGGGTTGGCGGCGTCGCCGTCGAGGACCACCCGAAGTTCGCTGGGCCGGGGCTGGGAGACGAAGCCCTTCCCCGGCTCGGTCGACCCCTGGAGGCCGGAGGTCAGCAGGATGCGAGCCAGGTCGAAGGGCTTGGCGAAGGTGACCGTGACGGTCGAGCCGACACCACCGTCGGCGCTGGGGGCGGCCAGCCAGGCGGTGTTGTTGCCCAGATCGATGAGGCGCCCGGCCTCGCCCCCGGGGGCCGACGAGCTGGCCGTCGCCGATACGGGACGGACGGGGTCGTAGACGGGCCTGGTCCCGCGGATGGCGTCGATGACCTTCTGACGGACGTTGGGGAGCTGCAGGCGCGACCGGATCGGCTCCACCCCGAAGCCGAGCACGGCGAGCACGCCGAGCAGCGCCCCGGCGCGCACCAGGACCGTGTTGAGCCGGAACCAGGCGACCCGCCCGCCGGCGGTGGCACCTCCCATGCCGCCCCGGCCACCGTTGCGACCGGGGCGATCCCCCGCCTTGCGCTGGCGCTTCAGGCGCCGCTTGGCCTTCCAGCGGGCGAAGAAGCCGAGCTTGGCCGGCTTGGCATCGGCCAGGGGCGTGCCGCAGCGGCGGCAGAACTTGCGGCTGGGCACGTTGCCGGTCCCGCAGCTCCCGCACACTAGGTCGCCCGGGTTGATCTCGCCGCGCGTCGTCGTCTTCTGGGCCTTGGCCCGGCGCTGCTGCTCCTGGGGGGCCTGCTCGCCCAGCTTGGGCTGACGGGCCTCGGGACCGGCGGCGACCGACGCCGCCGCGGCGCCGTCCTTGCCGTCCTTGCCGTCCTTGCCGTCCTTGCCCTCGGCCGTCCGCCGGCCGGCCGCCGACCCGGGCGGGGCCGCACCTGCGCCGCCTCCCGGGGCCGTCACTCCCGGGCCGGCCGGGGCCGCCTTGTGCACGAGCCGGGCCGCCTCCTCCAGGCGCTTCTTCCGCTCGATCTCGCGTTCGGCGGCCTCCTTGGCCGCCCGCGCCGCCTCCGCCTCGACCCGCGCCGCAGCGGCCCTGGCCTCCAGCTCCTTGGCCTCGAGCTCGGCCTCGGCCCGCTTCTGGGCCGCTTCGGCCTCGGCCTCGGCCCGGACCCGGGCGGCCTCCACCTCCGCCTCGGCCCGGCGCCGCTGGGTCTCCTCGGCCTCCTCGGCCCGCCGCCGGGCGGTCTCGACCTCCTCGGCCGCCGCCTGGGCCGCCCGTGCCTCGGCACGCTCCCGCTCGGTGCGGGCCGATTCCGCCTCCGCCTGGGCGCGCAGCGTGGCCGCCTCGGCCCGGGCCGCCTCCGCTTCCGCCCGGGCCCGGGCCACCTCCTCGGCCGCCGCCGCGGCTGCCGCTGCTGCTTCGGCCCGGGCCTGCGCGGCCTGGGCCTCACTGGCCTCCTTGGCCGCCTGCGCAGCAGCGATGGCGTCGCGCTCCTCGGCCGCCCGCAGGGCCGCAGCGGCCGCCGCGGCCGCCGCCTCCTGCACCCGCCGCTGGGCCTCGACGCGCTCCTGCTCGGCGGCCAGCTCGGCCTGGCGCGCCGCCTCGACCCGCTCCGCCGCCGCCTGGCGGGCCGCCTCGGCCGCCCGTTCCTGCTCGGCCAGTTCCTCGGCCCGTCGCCGGGCCACCTCCTCCGCCTCCCGGCGTGCCTGCTCCTCGGCCTGGCGGATCCGCTCGACGCGCTCCTGCTCGGCCCGGGCCGCCGCCTCCTCGGCCGCCCGCCGGGCCGCTGCCGCCTGCTCCTCCTGACGACGACGCAGATCCTCCAGCTCGGCCGCCGCCCGGGCGGCTGCGGCCGCCGCCTCCTCCTGCTGACGGCGGGATTCCTCCATGCGCCGGGCCGCCTCCTCCTCGGCGGCCCGCGTCGCGGCCGCCGCCTCGGCCGCCTCCCGGTCGGCGACCACCTGGGCGGCCAGTCGGGCGTCCTCGGCCGCCACCCGGGCCCGCTCGTCGTCCTCGGCCTGCAGGCTGCGCTCGTCGACC
>JBIKWW010000062.1:0-11827 GCA_044356125.1 Acidimicrobiia bacterium | reverse complement strand
ACCGACAGCGCCTCCTTCACCCGGGCGAAGCGGTCCGGTCCGGCGCTGTCCTCCCCGACCGGGGCCGGTGTCACCGCCGCGGTCTGCGCCACCTGGCCCTTGTACCCGACCGCGATGTAGGCCCGGCAGTCACCGCACCACTCGTCGCCATCCTCGTTCTCGAACCCGCAGTCACGGCAGATGATCGACATCAGGACTCCTTCGCCCCTTCGGGGAACTCGACGACGGCCGGCAGGTGGGCCGGACGGGTCGACTCCACGATGAGCACCGCCCGGCGCCGCTGATGATCGCTCAACGGCGACCCGGTCGGTCGGACCTCCACGATGAACGCGGCTGCCGCCGCCCCCGGGAGATCACCGAGCGGAGTGTCCGACGCGCTCACCCCACCACCCTCCACCACCGTCGCCTGCACCGGGAGGGTGAGCTCGAGCAGCCGCTCGATCCCCGCCACGGTGCCCCGCATGCCGTAGATGCCCACGATCTCGGCGACCAGGGCCCGCCGCTGGGCCAGGGTCATCTCCTCGTCGAACACGGTTCCCAGCCACGAGCCCGTCCAGGCCAGGAAGTCCTCGGGGCTGAGCTCGGGATCGAGGTAGGCGGGGAAGCAGTCGAGGGTCGTCTCGACGACCGCCATCACCGTGTCGAGGCCGCTGAGCCAGCGGGCGGCGAACTCGTCGTCGTGGAAGATCGCCGGCAGCAGCTCCAGGAGGGGTCGGGCCGAGACCAGCCCCGGCACGGCAGCCCGGGCCGAGACGGGCGCGGTGCTCACGACGCCTCCACCACGACCTGATGGTCGAAGCTGTAGACGAGCGCGTTGGCGCTGATGTCGATGCGCGGGACGCTCTGGCCCCGGTCCCCGGTGATGGGGTCGGCGGCGAACAGACGGGCGTCGTCGACCAGCTCGACCCCGGGAACCCGCTGCAGCACGGCGCTGACCTCGCCGAGCAGCACCGGCCGCCCGAACGGCCACCCGGTCCCGTCGGGTCCGCCCTCGATGGGATGGAAGTAGCGGAACAGGGCGGTGAGCGCCTGCTCCTGCAGGCGGGCCGGGCTGATGCCAGGACGGGCCCGGATGCGGGCCACGACGGTGATGCCCTGGAACACGGGGGGCTCGACGCTGACTCGCGTCCCGACGAGGCGCTTGCGGTCGAGCGCCTCGGCGATGCGCTGCAGGAGCGCGGCCGGCGGGACGAGGCGTTCGAAGGGCAGCCGGCCGGCCTCCGACGCCACGTTCGGGACCACCAGCATGCGGACGGCCCCGGCCTCGGGGCCGTCACCCCCGGCCGGGACGCACCGGATCCGGGCGGCCTCGGGGGCGGCCTCCTTGGACAGCTCCTCGAAGTCCTCGGCCGTCACCGCCCGGCCCCGCGACCGCAGCATGAGCGGCCCCCGGGCCTTGGCCTCGTCGACCGTCTCGGCCTCGCGGCCGCCCACGCCGGGCCGGCGGTTCTCGACGCGGTCGATGCCGGGGAACGACGACACGAGCACCTGCACGGCGCGGGTGCTCACGTTGCCCGCCACCCCGCCGCCGACGGCGAAGTGACGCAACCGCACCTGGGTGCCCTTGCGGGGAACGGCACCGTGACGGCGCAGCGAGCCGTCGGGCTCGCGCACGGCGGGACCGAACTCGACGACGCCGTCCACCCCGTCGAGCACGTAGTGGCGGTCGTCGGGCCCGGAGTCGGCGAAGTGCGCGACCTCCGTCCAGGGATGCCACCCCTCGTGCTCGTCGGACACCTCGAGCGCCGCCCCGTCGGAACGGACCACGGGGCGGTTCTCGATCGGGAACCGCTGACCGGGCGTGCCGTCGGACGCACCGAGCTCCTCGGCGGCGACGATGCGCGCCTGCAGCGCCTCCGTCGTCACCCCAATCGTATGTGCACTGATGGATCGGATCAGCGGGCTCGACGAGTACATCGGCTGGTTCTCCAGAGGCGTCACGACCCGGGCGCGCACCCAGCCCGCCCGCACCCGCGAGATCACCGATGCCTCGTGCCGGCGCGGGAGGTGGACGACCACCCGGCCGTCGCGGTTGAGGCCTCCGGTCGTGTCGCGGTCCACGTCGCAGCGCTCCCAGCCGTCACCCGTCCACGCCTCCCACACCAGCGGCGGGAACTCCGGGTCGACGCCGATGCCTTCGATGGTGCAGCTCAGCTCGATCACGAGCGCGTTCCCCGGGGCGGCGTCGGTGAGCCCCACGTAGAGGGCGTTGCCCGGCACCGGAGGCGAGGCGAAGCAGGAGAAGCCCTGACCCCGGACGAGCTCCTCGTCCATGGCCCGGGTCCGGTCCTCCTCCAGCGACGCCCGCACGGACTGGAAGCGGACCGGCAGCACCGCGCACTCCTCGCGGGTCGTGAACTCGATGGCGTCGTCGACCTCGGTGCGCCGGGTCGCCACCACCACCCCGGCGGGCAGCCGCACGGCCTCCTCGGGCACGGCGGCGAGCCAGAAGGTGACGGGGACGGTGGCCGCCGCCGGCGGGAAGCGCCGGAGGCCGATCATCGACAGGAACGACACGTAGTGCCGGTCCGGCACCCGGTTGAGGCGGTAGATGATCTCGTCGGCCATCTGGGCGAAGACCTCGATGAGGGTGACGCCGGGGTCGGAGAGGTTGTGGTCGGACCACTCCGGGCAGCGCTGCTGCACGAAGCGCTTGGCCTCGTCGACGAGATCCTGGAATCGCCGGTCATCGAGATGCGGAGCGGGCAGCGCCATGGTCATTCACCGGGGATCGTGTAGAAGGGGAACACGAGGTTCCGAGGGCTGTTGGTGTCGTTGATCCGGTACCGGATGTCGGTGTAGATCAGCGCCGGGTCGTTGGCGTCGGGCAGGCACTCCACGAGGTCCACCGTGATGCGCGGCTCCCACAGCTCGAGTGCCTCGGTGACCTTGCCCACGACCTGGTTCATCATCACCGGGGTCACCATGTCGAAGACGTGCTCGTGGATGGCGCAGCCGAACAGCGGCCGCATGGGCCGCTCGCCGGGGGTCGTGGCCAGCACGATGCGGATGGCCTCCTCGATCTCGCGCTCGTCGGAGACGAGGGCGATGCTGCCGTTGGGATCGACGCGCAGCGGGAACCCCCAGCCACGGCCCACGAACACGTTGCGCACGTCAACCTCCTGCTTCGTCCACCGGCTCAGTTGAGGGTGATCAGACCGCCGTCGATGTCGACGGTCGCCGATCCGGCGATCTTCACCTGGGGAGCCTGGATCGACACCTCGGCCCCGGCCTTCAGCAGCAGCTTGGACTGGGCGTCCACGGTGATCTCCACGCCCTTCACCGTGACCTTGTTCTGGCTGTCGATGGTGATCTCCGTGCCCGTCTCGTCGAGCTTGATCTTCAGCTTCTTCCCACCCGTGCGCAGGAAGATGCCGCTCCTGGAATCGGCGTCGTGGATGCCGATGGTGTGGCCCTTGCGGCTGGCCATGCCCCGGCGCTCGACCGCCCCGCTGCCCTGGTTCACCTGGTCCTTGGCGTGGCTGGCCCAGTTGTCCCGACCGTTGAACAGCGCCCCGATGACGATCGGCCTCCGGGCGTCACCCTGCTCGAAGGCCACGAGGACCTCGTCGTTCACCTCGGGCAGCCACATGAAGCCGCGGTCGGGCCCCGCCCCGGGCATGGCCACCCGCACCCAGTCGCTCTCGTAGTTGTCGGCCAGCCACGGGAACTTGAGCTTCACCCGGCCGAGGCCGTCAGGGTCCTTGGCGTTGGTGACGAGCGCGACCACCACCCCGTAGATCGGCGGGCCCCCGGCCGACGAGACACCGCTCGTCGCGCCGATCGACGTGAGACCGAGGATCGACCGCTCCTGGCGCCCGGTGACGGTGAAGAAGGTCTTGTACCCGGCCTGGTCGAAGACGTGACGGCTGTTGGTGACCGTCCACGTGCCGCAGAACTGGGCGGCCACGGCGCTCACCGTGATCGCCGCCCCGGCCCGGATGCGGGCGTTGCCGCGGGCCGTGCCGTCGGCCTCGCCGAGGGCCGCCGTGATCTGGTGGGCCGTCCCCTCGGCGGCGGCGTCGGCCTCGCCCTGGGACATGAGCGCCCGGTCCGTCACCGCGTAGGCCTTCGTCGGGAACTTCCCGGCGACGCCGTCGGGCGTGTCGGGGATCTGGGGGGCGCTGTTGCAGGCCCCCGGGGTCGTGCGCCCGATCACCTCCCGCTTCTGGCGGTAGTCCCAGCCCCGGGCGACGACCTCCGTCACCTGGGCCACGGCCGACACCCGCGGCCGGAACTCCATCAGGTCGGCGTGGAAGGCCATCTGCAGCGCCCCGGTGGCGTCGAGGTCGCCGGGTCCGGGGGCACCCTGGTTGACCCGGGCCCGCTGGAAGTGGAACTTCCCG
Source organism: Acidimicrobiia bacterium (assembly GCA_044356125.1). GTDB lineage: Bacteria > Actinomycetota > Acidimicrobiia > Acidimicrobiales > JANYDT01 > JBIKWW01. Next base: position 7,481 of record JBIKWW010000062.1, on the reverse strand, counting down.
TCGTTGACCCCGACCTCGTAGCCGATCTCCCGGGCCCGGGCCTTGAGGAACTCCCAGTCGGTCAGGTTGATCTGCGACACGTGATCGTGGACCGTCGGAGTGGCGTCCACCGTGCCGATGCGCAGCCCGGCGTCGCCGGCCAGACGGCGGGCGATGTCGCTGTCCTTGACGTTGCGGTAGGTCTCGGTCCGCTTGCCCCGGTGCAGGCGGTGCGACAGGTCGTAGGCCCGCAGCGTCACGCGCTGGCCGCCCACCCCGTAGTCGCCCTCCAGGCCGGTGATCTCCCCGGTGAACAGCACCTGGCCGTCCGACGCACCCCGACCCGTGGCCACCACCCCGACCTCGATCGGGGACCCGATGCGGGCCCGGGCCCGGTCGAGCACGTCGCGAGCGGGGTCGCGCCACACGATCGTGAGCTGGTCGGGCAGCTGCAGGTGATCGTCGATCACGAGCAGGTCGATGAGCGTGCCCAGGTCCTCGGCCAGGTCCTGACCGTCCACCTTCACCTTCGGACGCCCGCTGTGGATCTGGTCAGCCGGCATGGTCCAGCCTCCTCACCGTGACGCCTCCGCCACCTCGTTGATGGGGGGCAGGTACAACCGGGTCCCCGGTCGCACCCGTTTGGGGTCGTCGATCCCGTTGGCCGCAGCCAGGCCCCGCCAGTAGGTGGGCTGCTCGTAGACCCGGGCGGCGATGCCCGCCAGCGTGTCGCCGGCGACGGTGGCGTAGCTCTGGTGTCCGACCCGCGAGCCCGATGTCGGGTTGGGACCGGGCTGGCGGGGCGGCATCTCCTTGAGGGCCACCTTGATCGTGGCCCGCAGCGGCTTGCCGTCGGTGTCGAACATGGTGATCGTCACGTTCACCGACGTCACGTAGGCGGGGAACCACTCCTTGCCCCACACCAGCTTGACGGTGGGCGGTCTCGGCATGGTCCGGCCCCGGGAGGGACCGGTCGGCCGCGTCCAGGAGACGAGCGTGTCGATGCTCTTCTGGACGTCGCACCGCTTGGATCGCCCCACGACGTCCCAGCTGTCGAACATGAGCTCCAGCTCGAGGGTCTGGGGCTCGGGACCCTTGTAGTTGGGCTGCGACGCCCGGGCCGCCCCGCCCTGCGCCGGCTGCTCCCACTTGGCGGCGGCGACGGTCGTGAGCTTCGTCGGGTTGAAGACGAACTCGACCTCGCTCGGCCCCCCGGGCACGTTGTTCTCGACGACGACGAGCTTGCCCGCCGTCACGTTGACGTGCATGGGCTCGAACTTCCCGCTCATGGTCGGCCTCCTGCCCCGGCGACGCGACCGTCGGTGCTCATCCGGTCTCCGGTGCTCATGCCGTCTCCCAGGTGAACCCGTGGTGGGACAGCTCGACGGTCTCCTTGGCGATGCCGCTGCCGTCGGCGGCGAAGCTCGGGCCGGTCCACTTGGCCGGGTGGACGTCCTTCAGGACCCACTTGCAGATCGGCTTGAGCGAACCGCCCCCGCCGCCCGTGTAGTGGTACATGGTGATGGTGGCCGTGCGCCGCTGCGGGCGAGCGCCCTGCTTCTGGTACTGCGAGAACCAGGAGGCGAGCGTGCCCGACTCGGCGCTGATCAGACGCGTGAGCTTGACGTTCTGGAACTTCACACGGCCCGGGAGGCGGTGCACGTACGCGTTGTTGCCGCCCTCCTGGTACTCCTCGAAGGAGTACTCGATGGAGAGGCCCTCACACCCGGTGAACAGGCCGGTCTTGAAGTTCACTCCCTCGATCTCCACGCTGAAGCAGTGCAGCGGCACCCCGTCGTAGGACTCGGTGGTGCTCCGCGGAGCTGATCCGTTGGCCATCTCCTCACCTCATCCGATCGAGCACGAGACCGGCCCGTTCACGGTCGTCGAGCAGCTCACGCCGCAGCCGGAAGCGGATGCGCTCGTACAGGCGTCCGGCCAGCAGATCCAGGTCGGAGTCCGCCTGGGCCGTGGAGCCTCCGGCCGGGGCCCCGCCCGGGCTCTGCACGGCGGCTGCCGCCGGGTTCTCCGCCGTGCCTCCTCCCGCCGGGTCGCCTCCCGCTGTGCCTCCCCCTGCCGGCGCGGCGTCGTCGGCCGAGCGCTGCAGGGATCGGCCCGACCCCCCGTCGTCCGCGCCTGGACCCGAGCCGTCGGAGCGGTCGCCGTCCCAGGAGCTGTGGATCGAGTACGTCGGGGCCAGCCCGGGAGCGAAGGCGATGGGACCCGACGGCGCGGCGATCCGCTGCACCACGGGCAGGACCGCCTGTGTCGCCGCGGTCGACGATGCGGCGCCCCCGGCCGTGGCCGCCAGACGCCGCATCGGAGCGCCGAGGAACCCGTCGGCCCCGGGGAGCGAGCCGTCGAAGGGCACCTCGAACGCGGCCGACACCGGACCCTCCCCGCCGAGCGGATGACCCGGGCCCGGGACCGATGCGGAGGGATCGGCGAGGCGGGCCAGCGCCACCGGACCGGCACCCGCACCCAGGTCGTCGGGTCCCCACCCCACCCCGCGCGCGGTCTTCGGCGTCGCACCCGACCCGCCACCCGACCCGCCACCCGACCCGGCGTCCGCCGAGGCATCGGCCCGTCGCATCACCGATCCCGCCGCTGATCGCGCCGCTGATCCCGCAGAACCCGGCTCGGGGCTCCGGCGGATCGGCACCACGACCGTCGCTGCCGTGGGCTCGGCTCCGGCCAGCACCGACGGGGCCCGCGGCACGGCCGACGACACGATCGGCCGGTCGCCCAGGGTCGCCACCACCGCAGGTACCGGGCGGCCCCCCGGGCCCGACCCGTCCGGCGCGTCGGGAGGCCCATCCGGAGCCCCACCGGCTACCCCATCGGCCAACCCACCGGCCACCCCGTCGGCCACCCCGTCGGCCACCCGGTCGGCCACCCCGTCGGCCACCCCGTCGGCCACCGTGCGCGACGCCACCCGCCCGACCACCGGCAGCACGGCCAAGCCCGTCCCCTCGGCCCCCGGAGCGGATCCGGTGGCCCCGGATCCGGCGGACCCGGATGCGTCGGACCCGGATGCGTCGGCCGTGCGACGCAGCGGGAGGGTGCCGGGTTCGGGCCCGATGGCGGTGGCGAACGGCGAGGCGTCGCCGACCGGGGCACCCGACCCCACGACGGCAGGATCACCCTCGCCGAGCCCAGCACCGCCGAACCCAGCACCGCCGAGCCCAGCACCGCCGAACGCAGCGTCGTCGGCGTCCCGGCGCACGGCCGTCGGCGGCAGGACCGACAGCGGCTGGCCCAACCCGCCCCGGCCGAGGGTGGGACGCATCGGTGCTCCGGCGTCGGCGACGCGCGCGATCCCCGGGCCGACCGACCCCTCGGTACCGTCGGGCCCGGAGGCCCCGTTGGCCACCGACGGGACGGACGGACCGGCGGCCTCGACAGCGGGATCGAGCGCGGGATCGAGCGCGGGATCGGTGCGGTCGTCGGCCGCCCGTGACGCGGTGGCGTCCGCGGGGGCGCCGACGGACCCGGTCGATCCGGCCGCGTCAGCCGGCGACCGTCGGGCCGGGACCTCCACGATGCCGCGGCGCCGCAGCACGGCCGACGGCTGCACGGGATCGGCGAGCCGGGTCGGTGACGGACCCCCGGGAGCACCGGGATCGGCCATCGCGACGAGGGGCAGGACGGTGGCTTCGGTGGTGCCGGACGGGCCCCGATCGACATCGGCGGACCGCGCCAGCGACCGGTCCAGTGACTGCGCCGCTGGATCGGCCAGACGGGTCAGCAGCGGCCGCGACCCCACGGTGGACACGACCGGGGCGACGGGCACCAGCGGAAGCGAGCGGGCGGGCGCCGTCTCGCCCGAGGTCGTGGTCGGCACGGCGGTTTGCGACGTCGTCGACATGGTTGACGAGACAACGTTCTCTCGGCCCATCGCCGAACCTGTCTCCGAACCGGGAGTCTCCGGCCTCCGATCCGGCCTCCGTTCCGGACCCGTCGGTGCCGTCGGTGTCCACCCGACGGGCCACGGGGGCGACCGGAACGGGGGCGGCGGTGGCGGCCGGCGGTACATCGGTGGCCGGCCGGGCGCCGGTCGGAGCAGGGGTCGAGGGGACGGCCAGCGGGGCCGACGAGCGCACCCAGGCCGGCCAGCGCGGATGGGCCTGATCGGCCTCGGGGAGCTCGGAGGCGGTGAGCACCGTGCGGCGCAGGACCAGGTCCGGCCCTGCCGTCATCGGGGCCACGGGATCGGTGGCGGTGGCCTGGAGGAGGCCGTGGACCACCCCGGAGCTCGACGGATCGACCGTGTGGCCGAGCGGGGCCGTCGCCAGCAGCTGATCGGCCCGCCGATGGGCCCGCAGCGATGCCGACACCGCAGTGTCGAAGGTGCGGTGGATCGGCTGGTGCGACAGGGGCTGCAGGGGCGGCAGCAGTGACCAGGCGGGCGGCACGACGACCGGGACCGCGACAGGGGCCACGTCGGGTGCCCGATCAGCGACCGCCCCGGAGTCCTCAGCGACCGCCCCGGAGTCCTCGGTGCCCGCCCCGGAGTCCCCGGTGCCCGCGTCGACCGGCCCGACCGCCGCCGGGGCGACCGCATCGGGCCCGTCGGCCCGGCGTCGGAGGAAGTCGAGGAGTCCCATGGTTCACGTTCGCGGTCGGCTCGGAGGGCGGCTCGGATGCCGACCCCGTCAGCGGGCCGGCTCGTTGGCGCGCTGGTTGATCGAGGCGATCTCGTCGACGAAGCGGCGCCGGGTGGGATGGTCCAGATCGAGGATCTCGTCCAGGGACCAGTGGAAGTGGTAGGCCACGTACGCGGTCTCCTCGTAGAGACGGTCGGCCGCGTACGTCAGGATCCCCCCGGCGCACCACCTGCCACGTCCACCGTGAAGGTGTGCTCGCAGGCCGGGCACCGCACGCTGGCGTGCGTGTGCCCCTCCTGGTTGATGCGTCGGTAGAGGTCCTGCAGGAAGGCGAGGTCCGAGGCGAACAGGTTCTCGATGATCTCGCCGTAGATGTGCGGCAGGGTCCCGAGCCGGGTCACGACCCGGGACAGCAGCACGATGGACAGGTACGCCGGGTTGTCCTTGACCCGCATGTCCGAGAGCGGGAGCAGCTCGTCGCGGGCCGTGGCCAGGCGCATGGTGCCGCGCTTGTGGACCACCCCGTCGTCATCGACGTAGCCGCGGGGCAGCTCGAAGTCGAAGGCGGTGACGATCGGCGCGGTCGGAGCGGCCATGGTCGATCAGCGTCCGGTCACTTCACCCGGACGAGGCCCTCGTGGACGATCGTGACCTCTTCGATCGCCAGCGAGTTGGAGGTGGCGTTGAGCTCGCCGCCCTTGTACTTGGAGATCCACGCCTCGGTGAAGGAGTACCGGGCGACCTCCTGCTGCCCGGTGACGTCCTTGATGATGATCGCACCGGTCTTGCGCTTGAAGCCGCCCGGCCGCTTGCCGGCGATGCTCTGCGAGCCGAGGCTGCCCTCGAAGGCCTTCCAGAGCGCCTGGTCCGACGTCTGTCCCTTCTTCAGCGTGACGGGCGTGTACTTGTTGGCCCCCGGGATCTTCCGGATGACCATCTTCCCCGTGGCGTCCGTCTCCTTGGACTCGATGATCTCCACCTCCACCTCGAGACCCGAGCACTCACGGAACGAACCGATCTGCGTGCCGTCGAGCTCGAGGTAGAAGTTGATGCCAACGAGGGGATCTTCACCTGCTGCCATGGTCTTGCTCCTTCAGGAAGGTTGTGGTCGAGGAGGCTCAGGCCGACACGGGCGAGCCGGAGAACTGGGAGATGCGGAAGATGACGAACTCGGCGGGCTTCACCGGGGCGATGCCGATCTCGACGACGAGCTGGCCGACGTCGCGGACCTCGGGCGGGTTCGTCTCCTCGTCGCACTTGACGTAGAAGGCCTGGTCGGCGGTCTCGCCGAAGAGGGCACCGGAGCGCCAGACGTTGAACAGGAACGAGCTCACCGTGCGGTTCACCCGGGCCCACAGCGCCTGGTCGTTGGGCTCGAAGACGACCCACTGGGTGCCCTCGAAGATCGACTCCTCGACGAAGTTGAACAGACGCCGGACGTTCAGGTAGCGCCACTCGGGCTCGCTCGAGAGCGTGCGGGCGCCCCACACCCGGATGCCCCGGCCCGGGAAGGCCCGGATGCAGTTCACGCCGATGGGGTTGAGCAGGTCGTTCTCGCCCTTGGTCATGACGAGCTCGAGGCCGAGGGCGCCGCGCACGACCTCGTTGGCCGGCGCCTTGTGCACGCCGCGCTCGTCGTCGTTGCGGCTCCACAGACCGGCGATGTGGCCGCTCGGCGGCACCGAGACGTTCCGACCGCTGAGCGGATCGAGGACCTTGATCCAGGGCCAGTACAGGGCGGCGTACTTGGAGTCGTAGCGGGCCTTGTCCTGGCGCCATTCCCGGACCTGCTGGGCGTTCATGGCCGGCGGCGTGTCGAGGATCGCCACGCGGTCGCCCATGAGCTCGCAGTGGTTCATCATGGCCGTCTGCACGGCCTGGACCCCGTCGAGGTCGATCATGCCCCGCTCGTAGATGGCCATCAGATCGGGGCAGGCGACCATGGTGATCGGGTCGACGGCCTCGAGGCCGCCGAAGCCGGTGCGCTTGGCGGCGTCGCCCACGTAGTCGGAGGCGTCGACCCGGGTGACCCCACCGGAGGCGCCGCCACCCAGGTTGTAGGTGCCGTTGGCCGGGCGGGCCAGGTCGCCTCCCTTGACCTCCTCGATCTGGATCAGCTTGGAGGCGGCGTTGACGACCGTGGCGACGTTGGTCTTGCCCTTCTTGGCCGACACGTTGTCGAAGGTCTCCTCGACCGCGGCGCCGCGCTTGACCGTGAGCTTGAAGGTGTCCTCGGCGGGCTCGGAGGCATCGCCGACCTCGACGCTCAGGCCATTGCCCGCTGCACCCTCGGCCTGGGCGTGCACGCGCACGGGCGGCTGGGCGCCACCGGCACCGAGCTCGGCCCGGGCTTTGGGGCCCGCGCTCGACTGCTGGCCGATGCGGACGATGTAGGCGCGCCCGCCGCCGTTCTGGAAGAAGCCGTAGACGGCGTGGGAGAGGTAGGTGCCCTCCACGAAGCCGCCGAAGGTGGTGCTGTACTGGGTCCAGTTGGTGACCAGCGTCGGCTCGTTGAAGGGCCCCTTCTCGGCGAGCCCCACGAAGGCGGCGACGGCGGTGCCGACCCCCTCGATCGGCTGGCTCCCCGAGGCGACCTCTTCGACGTAGACGCCGGGAGACAGGTACTGCGGCATGTGCGACCTCCGTCGAGGGAACAGGTGATGCCGGTCAGTGTGACGGTCTTCGATGTGGCCCGGACCGGCCTCCCGACGGGCCCTGCGTGCACTCCTGGTTGCCCGATCGGGTAAAGAGCGGCCAGGCGGGTGGGCCCTGGCGCCGTCGAGCGACAGACTGTGGCGATGCTCCGTTCAGGCCGATCCCTCCTCCTCGCGCTGGCGCTCGTTCCCCTCGCCGCCGTCGTCCACCTCGTCGGGGCCACGCCCGCATCCGCGGTGA
>JBIKWW010000022.1:0-17613 GCA_044356125.1 Acidimicrobiia bacterium | reverse complement strand
TCGCCGAGGTGGGTGAGGAGCGCTCCCTGGGTGACACGGCGGCGGCGCTGGCCGACGTCGTGGCGGCATGGCTGTCCACCCGGTGAGGCCCGGCCCGGTGGATCCCACCGGTGCATCCCACCGGGTGGACCCCCCGGTGCATCCCACCCGGTGGATCCCACCCGGTGAGGTCCGGCCGGGCGTCGGCTGAGCCCGTTGGCACTCTCGGGCCGCGATTGCCAACCTTGCCCCGGGGGCGGTGTAGGGTTGGCACTCAGCACCCGTGAGTGCCAAGCCCGTCCCGTCCTTGCGGCGGGGAACGCAGCGGGATGGCGGCCACGGTGCGCACAGTCCGTGTTTCCGCAAGGAGGAGACCCCCCATGGCGAAGATGATTGCGTTCGACGAGACGGCGCGACGCTCGCTCGAGAAGGGCATGCAGCAGCTTGTCGATGCCGTGAAGGTGACGCTCGGCCCCAAGGGCCGCAACGTCGTGCTCGAGAAGAAGTGGGGCGCCCCCACGATCACCAACGACGGCGTGTCGATCGCCAAGGAGATCGAGCTCGAGGACCCGTACGAGCGGCTCGGTGCCGAGCTGGTGAAGGAGGTCGCCAAGAAGACCGACGACGTCGCCGGCGACGGCACCACCACCGCCACCGTGCTGGCCGGCGCAATGGTCCGTGAGGGCCTGCGCAACGTGGCTGCCGGCGCCAACCCGATGGGCCTGAAGAAGGGCATCGAGGCTGCCGTGGAGGCCGCCATCGAGTCCATCAAGGCCATCGCCAAGGAGACCGACTCCAAGGAGCAGATCGCCCAGGTCGCCTCCATCTCGGCGGCCGACACCGAGATCGGCTCGCTCATCTCCGACGCGTTCGACAAGGTCGGCAAGGACGGCGTGATCACCGTCGAGGACAGCCAGACCTTCGGCATGAACCTCGATCTCGTCGAGGGCATGCGCTTCGACAAGGGCTACATCTCGCCGTACTTCGTGACCGACGCCGAGCGCATGGAGGCGGTCATGGAGGATCCCTACATCCTCCTGGTGTCCTCCAAGATCTCCGCCGTCCGCGACATGCTGCCGGTCCTGGAGAAGGTCATGCAGGCCGGCAAGGGCCTCGTGATCATCGCCGAGGACGTCGAGGGCGAGGCCCTCGCCACGCTGGTGGTCAACAAGATCCGCGGCACCTTCAAGAGCGTCGCCATCAAGGCCCCCGGCTTCGGCGAGCGCCGCAAGGCCATGCTGCAGGACATGGCGATCCTGACCGGCGGTCAGGTCATCAGCGAGGAGGTCGGCCTCAAGCTCGACAACACCACGCTGGACCTGCTCGGTCGGGCCCGCAAGGTCGTCATCACCAAGGACGAGACGACCATCGTCGAGGGCTCCGGCTCGGCCGATGACGTGAAGGGCCGCATCGCCCAGATCAAGGCCGAGATCGAGAACACCGACTCCGACTACGACCGCGAGAAGCTCCAGGAGCGACTGGCCAAGCTGTCCGGCGGCGTGGCCATCATCAAGGTCGGGGCCGCCACCGAGGTGGAGGCCAAGGAGAAGAAGCACCGCATCGAGGACGCCGTGTCGACGACCCGGGCGGCCATCGAGGAGGGTGTCGTGCCCGGTGGCGGCGTGGCCCTGCTGCGGGCCCAGAAGGCCATCCTGGCCAAGGCCGATTCCCTCACCGGCGACGAGGCCACGGGCGCCCGTCTGGTGGCCAAGGCCGTCGAGGAGCCCCTCAAGCAGATCGCCACCAACGCCGGCCTCGAGGGCGGCGTCGTGATCGAGCGGGTCAAGTCGCTGGCTGGCGCCACCGAGGGCCTCAACGCCGCCACCGGCGTCTACGAGGACCTCGTGAAGGCCGGTGTGATCGACGCCGCCAAGGTGACGCGCTCGGCGCTGCAGAACGCCGCTTCCATCGCTGCGCTGTTCCTGACGACCGAGGCCGTCATCGTCGACAAGCCGGAGAAGGACGCCCCCGCCATGCCCGGCGGCGGCGACATGGACTTCTGATCCGGCCCGGTCTCCCGGGCGCCTGAGTCCCCCCGAGGGCGCCCGGAACCACCTCCCAGAACCAGCCTCGGGGCGTCCGCACCAGCGGGCGCCCCGAGTCGCGTCAGGGCTCGGGTCGGGTTCGAGGCGCGTCGGGGCCTCCCAGCGCGCGACGATGAACACCATGACCCTTCGGTGCACGTCGCGGACCCTCATCGCCGCGCTCCTCGCGGCCGGCGTGACAGCGGCCCTGCTGGCCACCGTCCCCGGGGACGCGGCCGTCCGCAGCCGTCGTCCGGCCACCACGGTCCGTCGTCCTCCGACAACCCGCCCCCCGTTCGTGCCGCTGGCCCCGACGACGGCGCCGGCCACCACGGTCGCCGCCCCGGCGCCCACGACCGCCCCTCCGACCCCCACGAGTGCCCCCTCGACCACGGTCCCGGCCGTTCCCTTCACGCTGAGCCGGCCGGTCGTCAACGTGGCCCTCGGTCGCAACGCATCCCGCACGATCACCGAGATCGTCACCTACGAGCCGGGGTTCCGCGGTGACCTGCGCTGGGAGGTCCCCCCGGCCTTCGACGGGATCAGTGTGTCGGTCGCTCCCAACCCGAGCCGCAACCTCGCCGAGATCACCGTGCGCACCTCGCCGGGCACGTCGCTGGGTTCGGTCCCCTTCCCCGTGCAGGTGACCGGCGGCGGGGTGACCCGGACCTACGTCGTCGTGGTCACGGTCTCCGAAGCCGCCACGGTCGCCGATCCGACCGTCGCCGTCACCCAGCAGTGGATCGCCGGGCTCGATCCCGTCGGGCTCGTGCCGGCCGGCTCCTCGGCCTCGGTCACGCTGCGGATCACCCGGATCAACGGGTTCACCGGACGGCTCACCGGATCGGTGCTGGCGGCGCCCGCCGGGATCACCCTCGGGCTGTCGGAGAACCCCATCGGCGACGCTGCGACCCTGGTCGTCAACGTGGCCGGGACCGTGGCGCCCGGCTCCTACCAGGTGACCGTCCAGCTCACGAGCGGAACGGTCGCCAGCGCGCTGGTGTTCGGCGTCATCGTGCCCGGCGTACCCATCGTCTGAGGGGCCAGGGCTCCCCGCCCGGAGGAGCCCGTCGGCCGACGCCTCCCGGCGGCGGTGAGCGCGCTCAGTCGAGACGCCAACGGCGGGCGATCCAGGCGGCGGCGCCGAGCAGTGCCAGCGTGGCGAGCGCGCTGAGCACCGGCCCGCTCACGACGATCCCGGCTGCCGAACGGGTCACGGTGCCGTCGCCCCCACCGGTGGACGAGGCGGTGGTGGAGGGGCCGGCTGCGGGCTGGACGGAGGGCTGGCCGGTGGACGAGGCGGTGACGGCCTGGCCGGCGGACGAGGCGGTGGCGGCCTGGCCGGCGGGCTGGACGGTCGTGCCCGCCTGGCCGGTGTCCGCCCGGGTGGTGCTGGGCGCGGTGGGCGTCGTCGTCGTCGACGACCCGGTCAGCAGCGCGCGCTGGGCGGAGACGGCCAGCTCGCCCGTCAGCGGCTCGCCGGGGAGCGGTGCGGGGGCGGTGGCAGCCTCCTCGAGGCTGATGGTGAACAGGTTCGAGCGCAGACCGAGGATGCGGTCGACCGTCGTGGCTGGCCAGGAACGCTCACCCGACGCGCCCCACATGGTGATCTCGAGCGGACGCCCGGAGGGCCCCACCTTCGCCACTCGGACCCCGTCGGGCCGCCCGGGGTACCCGAGCCGTGCGGCGAGATCGGCAAGGCCGACCCTCACCTCCCAGCGCTGGACGTCCCCGGTGAGGTACCCGCCGGCGCGCAGGTACGGATGGCCCTCGGCCGTCCCGCCGAACGCCTCCTCGGGCGTGGCGATGGAGCCGCCGCCCGAAGCCGAGTAGAAGGCCAGGATCAGCCGCCCCTCGTGGGTGAGGACCTGTCCGGCGGTGGCCCGCACGGCGGCATCCATCTCCGGGTACTCGACCTGCGCCCCCAGGTAGACCTGGCACCGCTGCGTCGGGCACACCTCACCGGCCTTGGCCATGGTGTCGAGGGCGAAGGTCCGGGCCGCGATCGCTTGTGCGCGCAACGAAGCGGCGGGCCAGCGCGGGTCGCGGATCTCACCCATGCCCCGGAGGTAGTCCTCGACGTCGACCTCGGTCGTGATCGTCATGCCCGACGGCGAACCGCTGAACACCATCGCCCCCCGGTAGCGGCGCCCGGCGTAACCCACGGTCAGGCCGACGGGAGCGAGCACCCGCACGACGGAGGCGGTCACGGCGCTGCTCGCCGGGCCCGCCGGCGCCAGGCTCGTCGGCCCTCCGGCTGCCCGTCCCGAGCCCGGGCCCGAGGGGACGGCCTGCTCGGGGCGGCCCGGCGCTCCGGCCCGGATCCCGGAGGTGTCGGACGGTTCGGCCTCGTCGGTCCCCGTCTCCGGTTCGGGGGCGAGGGGGACGGACGCGGTCGTCGTCGGCAGGCTCGGCGCGCCGGGCATGTCGTCGATGGAGGCGTCCCCCGTCGCGCCCCCTGACCCGGTGCCCCCTGACCCGGTGCCGTCGGAGGTCGGGGGTCGCGGCTCGACGGCCGCCACCGGAGGCCCGCTCGGGGGCTCGGGAGCGGGCACGGGAACGGCGGCGCCCCGCGTTCCGGTGCCGCCGGATGCCGTCCTCCCGGACCGGCTGCCCGTGGATGCCGTGTTCGTGGATGCCGTGTTCGTGGATGCCGTGTTCGTGGATGCCGTGCTCCTGGACGTCGGGCCCTTGGTTGCCGGGCCCATGGGCGCCGGGCCGCCGGAGCTCGGTCGGGTGGAGGGGTTCTGCACGGTGACGGTGACGACCCCGGTCCCGGAGCGCACGGTCAGCACCGATCCGGGCGGGACGGTCTGGCTGGTGGTGCCGTCGGTGACCGTGGCGCCGTCGGGAGCGTCGATCGTCGCCGCCGATCCCCGCCCGAGCGGGACACGCACCGGGCCCGTCTGACGGCCCAGGACCGCGCCCGGGTAGAAGTGCTGGAGGATCTGCACGTCCGAGCGGCCGGCCCGGGCCATCCAGTAGGCGCCGTCCTGGGCCAGGCCGACGCCGTGCCCGAACCCACGTCCCTCGATGACGACCACCCCGACGGCCGCCGCCGGAAGGGCCGGGCCGAGCGCAACCGCCGACGAGAGCAGCACGGCCAGCAGCAGCCCGGCCGACCCGGTCACGGGTCGGTGCCGGAACCACCCGGAGCGGGCGTCCCGTCGGTGGGGTCGCAGCGGTGCAGCGTCGGACATGGGCGTTCGATTCTGGCCCACCCGGCCCACCCCGCCCGGCCCACCCCGCCCGGCCCACCCCGCCCGGCCCACCCCGCCCGCCCGGCCCACCCGGCACCGGAGCGCGGTGGTGGCGGTACCCTGCGGGGCCGTCCTTCCCGAGTCCCAGGAGCAGGCATGTCCGTCGAACCGCTCGGCCCCGGTAGCGGGTGGGGAGTCCTCCATCTGTTCTGGAAGATCACCCCGGCCACCGACCGCGAGGCCGTCATCGCCGCCGTCAAGGCCCTCACGGCCGAGGGTCCCGAGCAGGCGGTGTGCGTGGCCGTGCTCGGGCACAAGGCCGATCTCTGCACGCTCCTGGTGGGCCCCGACCTGTGGAAGCTGCGTCGGGCCCAGGCGGCGCTGCAGGGAGCCGGGCTGGAGCTGGCCGACAGCTACGTGTCGCTCACCGAGACCAGCGAGTACGCAGCCGGGCTCCCCGAGGCCATGCGCAATGCCCGCCTCTACCCCGACCTCCCGCCCAACGGCATGCGGGCGTTCTGCTTCTACCCGATGTCGAAGCGCCGGGGTCTGGGCTCCGAGCAGAACTGGTTCCGCCTGCCCTTCGAGGAGCGCAAGCACCTCATGCACGAGCACGGTGTGTCGGGGCGGCGCTTCGCCGGCCGCATCGTGCAACTCGTGACCGGCTCGACGGGCATCGACGACTGGGAGTGGGGGGTGACCCTGTTCGCCCACGACCCGGCCGACCTCAAGGAGGTCGTCTACACGATGCGCTTCGACGAGGCCTCCGCCCTCTACGGGGAGTTCGGCCCGTTCGTCACCGGGCTCATCGCCGAGGTCGGCGAGGTCCTCGACCAGATCGGCCGCTGAGGCCGCCCGTCACCACCAGCGCGAACCCGCGGCCCCCTTGAAGGGGCCCACCACCCGCGACGTGATCCAGCCGCCGTAGAAGCCCCCGGGCTGGCCGGTGACGGTCTCGCCGTCGACGCTGCACTGGTCGAAGCGGTCCGGGTAGAAGGCCACGTGGTCGCGGATCCCCTCGAACCCGGGGCGGGGGTGGGCGTAGGACCAGCCGACGTCGGGAAGGAGCTCGCCGTGGATCTCGACGCTCCAGTAGGTGGCGATGCCCTTCCACTCGCACACCGTCGGACGGTGGCCGCTGGGAACGAGCAGCCCGGGCTGGATGTCCTCGGGGGGCAGGTAGTAGCTGGGCGCGTGGCTCGTCTCGAGCACCCGCCACGAGCGGCGGGTTCGGGCCACGAGGACGCCGTCGTGCTCGATCTCGATCAGGGCGTCGGTGCGCTCGCAGCGCGGCGGGCGGGGGTAGTCCCACACCGACTCCTGGCCGGGCCCGGGCGGGACGGGGCGGGGCCGTTCCATGTCCGTCAGTGTGCCAGGGTGCGTCGGTGAACGGTGAGCCGGTCGACGTGGTCGCCCACGGCAGGGTCCTGCTCGACGCGCTGTCCGCGGCGTTGCCGGTCTGGGTGGGTCGCGCGCTGCGGCGTCGGGCGCCGGCGGACGTCCCGCCGGGGGAGCTCGACCGCTGCGCGGCGGAGGTGACGGTGCAGGTGGCGGCACTGGTGCGCCCGCGCCTGGAGGCGCTGCTGCTGACCGACATCGACGAGCAGCGGTCCTCGCCGCTGGCGCTGGTGCGGGAGGCGGTGCCGGTGCTGACCGAGGCGTTGGACTCCCTCGGGGCTGCGTCGGTCGCCCGTGACGGCTTCGCCGTGGACCGCTTCCCCGGGGACCGCTACGACCTGACGCCGGCCACCTGGGCCGACATCGACGAGGCCGTCGCCGAGCCCGGGCTGCGCTGGAGTGCGGCCAAGGCGTTCGAGCACCGCCGCCGTCACTCGGGCTGACCGGTCGGCGCCGGTCGGTCACACCGGTGGATGCGCGGCGGATACCCGGTGGATGCCCGGTGGCTACCGGGTGACGCCTCAGCGGGGCGTGTCGGGATCCACCTGCCAGCCCGTGCCCGAGGTTCCCCGGGGCTCGAAGAAGATGCAGTTCTCCGGGCAGTCGAAGGGGACGGCCTGGGCCATGTCGAGCCGGCAGCGCTCGATGACTCCCCCGGGGGTGGTCCTCGACGAGTAGTGCCGGCAGTCCGTTCGAGCTGCCATGGTTGCGGAGCGTAACCTCCGGCGCCATGGATCAGAGGGGTGGCGGGGATCCCGTCGAGGACGTGCTCGCCGATCTCGCCGCCATCCGCCGGCTGGCGCCGGCCGATGTCACGGCGGCCGACCTCATCCGCTGGAGCGAAGCGCTGGCTGGCATCGCCCGGACCGGCCTCGGCTTCAGCCAGGTCCAGTACGAGCGGGAGCGCTACGAGGAGGTGCTCCATGTCGCTGCCGACATGCGGGTCGCCGCCGGGCACGAGCTGCGTCTCGAGGAGCTCCGCCACGAGTGGATGCGCTCGGTGGGTACGGGAGTGCCCGGGTACGTGACGCCCAAGGTGGCGGTGGGAGCGGTGGTCGGTGACGACCAGGGCCGGATCCTGCTCGTGCAGCGGTCGGACTCGCTGCGGTGGCTCTACCCGACCGGATGGGCCGACATCGGCTACTCCCCGGCGGAGGTCGCCGTGAAGGAGGTGCGCGAGGAGGCCGGCATCGAATGCGAGCCGGTCCAGATCCTGGGTGTGCTCGACGGCATCCGGATGGGCTTCACGCAGATCCCCTTGTACTCCATCCTCTTCCATTGCCGGGCGACGGGCGGCGAGCTGCGGGGTCATCCGCTGGAGACGGCCGACGTCGGCTGGTTCCACCGTGACGCGCTCCCCGCCGACACCATCGGGGCCGAGCGGTGGGCGTCCTCGGCCTTCGCCGCCATCGACGGCGCCATCGGCCCGGCGACCTTCGACGAGCCTCGGCGCCCGGTCTGGCGGGGTGCGCTGGAGGGTGAGGACCTGGCGTGACGCTCCGGGCGCTGCTGTCGGTCCACGACAAGGGCGGTCTGGTCGGGTTGGCGGTCGGGCTGCGCGACCTCGGCTTCGAGCTGGTCGCCAGCGGTGGCACGGCGGCCGCCCTCGGTGCCGCCGGCGTGGCCCACACCACGGTCGAGGCAGTGACGGGCGCCCCCGAGATGCTCCAGGGGCGGGTCAAGACCCTGCATCCGCGGGTCCACGGGGCCATCCTGGCCAACCGGTCCTCGGCGGCCGACCTCGATGATCTGCGCGCGTTCGGCATCGCGCCGTTCCATCTGGTGGTGTGCAACCTCTACCCGTTCCGTTCGGCCCCCAGCGTCGAGATGATCGACGTCGGTGGCCCGACGATGGTGCGTGCTGCTGCCAAGAACCACGATCACGTCGGCGTCGTGGTCGATCCGGCCGATTACGAGGGCGTGCTCGCTGAGCTGCGCTCAGGACCGTTGCCGCAGTCGGGCGCCCACGCGGTGCTGTCGGCCCCGACGCGCCGGGCCCTGGCCCGCAAGGCGTTCGCCCACACGGCCGCCTATGACGCAGCCATCGTGGAGTGGATGGACGCCGCTGACCCGAGCGAGGTCGACCGGGTGTTGCCTCCCACCCTCCACCTCGCCCTCGAGCGGGCCGAGATCCTCCGGTACGGGGAGAACCCTCATCAGGTGGGTGCCCGGTACCGGCCCGTCGGATCACCGGGCTTCCTCGACCGCACCGTGCGTCACGGCGGCAAGGAGATGAGCTACCTCAACGTGTACGACACCGATGCCGCCTGGCGCCTCGTGCACGATGTCGCTGCGGTGAGCGGCGATGCCCCGGCGGTGGCCATCATCAAGCACGCCAACGCGTGCGGGGTGGCAACAGGGCTCGACATCGAGACGGCGTACCGGCGGGCCCACGACTGCGATCCGGTGTCGGCCTTCGGGGGCGTGGTCGCAGCCAGCCGGACGGTGACGGTGGCCATGGCCGAGGCCCTGGCTCCGGTGTTCACCGAGGTGCTGATCGCTCCCGGCTACACCGACGACGCCCTGGCGATCCTGCTGCCGCGTCGCAACCTCCGGGTCCTGAGTGCGCCGGCGCCATCGCCCGGTGAGCGGTCGATCCGGTCCATCGCCGGGGGCTACCTCGTCCAGTCGACGGACCGGCCGGCCGACGATGCCGCCGAACGCAGCCGTTGGACCGTTCCCACCGTGCGCCAGCCCGACGACGATCTGTGGGCCGATCTCCTGATCGCCTGGATCGTGTGTGCCCATGTGAGCTCCAACGCCATCGTGGTCGGCAACGGGGGGCAGACGGCCGGGATCGGCGCCGGCCAGCAGAGCCGGGTGGACGCCGCCCGCATCGCCGTGACCAAGGCCGCGGACCGGGCCCTCGGGGGCGTGGCGGCCTCGGATGCCTTCTTCCCCTTCCGCGACGGGCTCGACGTGCTCGCCGAGGCCGGGGTCCGGGCGGTGATCCAGCCGGGCGGGTCGGTCCGCGACGACGAGGTGGTGGCTGCCGCCGACGAGCACGGGATCGCCCTGGTGCTGACCGGACGGCGGCACTTCCGGCACTGAGGCCGCAGGTGCGGGATGGGCCGTTCGCGCTACCGTCCCGAGCGTGGGAGACCATGACCGGGACCGGCAGCGCCGGCTTTCACGAGCGTCGTGATGGCTGCGGCGATCTTGGGCATGCTGGGCAATGTTGTTGGTGCGAATCCGGTTGATTACACGACGAGGTTCGCGTATGGCGGCGGCGGGTTGCTGCTTTCGGTGACTGATGCGTTGAGTCGGGTGACCAGTTATGGATATGACGCGGCGGGCAATGTGACGTCGGTGACAGCTGCTGATGGGTTGGTGACGTCGATGACGTACAACGCGGCCGGTGAGTTGGTCACGACGACAGCGCCTGATGGTGGGGTGACGACGAATGAATATGACGCGCGTGGTTTGCTGGTGTCGGTGACGGGTCCTGATGGGGCCAAGACGACGTTCGGCTATGACGGGGCGGGTCGGCGGACGAGTCGTGTTGACCCTCGGGGGAATGTGGTGGGGGCCAATCCTGCTGCGTTCAGGTGGGGTTACACCTATGACGCTTCGGGGCGTTTGACGTCGGTGCGGACGCCGACGGGTCTGGTGTCGACGTGGCAGTACAGCGAGGCGGGCCGGGTGCAGGCGCAGACGTCTCCTGCTGTGGGCAAGCTCGATGTGTTCCCGGACGCCAATGGGAACGTGACTGGTCTGGGGACGGCGACGCTCGGCTACGAGAACTGGTACTTCGACTCGTTGAATCGTTTGACCCGGTACAAGGACCGGATGAACAACTCGACGAGCTACACCTATGACCAGAACGGGAACGTGACGGCGGTGATCACGGCGTCGGGCGACAAGACGACGTTCAGCTATGACGCGGCGAATCGGCGCGTGAGCATGGTTGACCCTAGGGGCAACGTTGCTGGTGCGGTGGCGGCGAGCTTCACGACGACCTATTCCTATGATGCGGCCGGGAATCTGGTCAAGGTCAGGAACCCGTTGGGTCAAGTACTTGCGAAATGTCGTTCAGCACATCATCCACCCTGTAGAGCCAACTGCCGACGCAACGGTCGGCGGGCTGGGCCTCGGCTTTCGTACGTTCAGCGAGTGGGCCGACGTTCCGAGCGCCGTCGATCAGGAGCTCAGGACGGGAACGCTAGCGCTGCGACCGCACTTCGAACGTCGCCTTCGTCAACAGCCCGTTCTTCAGACACTCCTGAATGCCGCGGCGTTCTTCGCATCGGTGTCACCCGAACTCGTCCATCGACGCGCCGACGGGGAATGGACGGGGTTCCCGTTACGACATCAAGGTGGCGTCCGAGACCGGCTGCATCCGGAGGAGCCCGAGGCGGAGTCCGAGGCGGTGTCTTGGATGAACGGCCGAAGGCCCGGCGGCGACTGTCGGGTGATCTGCGGCTCGTTCGTCGAGGACAGTGGTCAGCTGCTATTCGGCGTGACCTTCCGAGGACGTTGCGTCATGACGCCGTTCTTCGAGACGCCTGATCAGGTCGACCTCGACATCTCGTTTGGCTACCGCTACTACGAGGCACCGATCGGCGACCACACGAGGGAGACCCGCCTCAACGACCGTTTCGACGCGTTCGACAGGGTTCTCTGCAGCGGCGCCGACCTCGACACCTGGGTGGGAGACGCCCTGGCCCGGGCATCGAGCGCGACGGGCGACGACTCCTTCGCCCAGCCGGACTGGTGGAATGGGCTTCTCCAGCTCGAGACACCTCCGAACAGCCAGTGGTATCTCACCCGCCGCGAACGGCGCCTCTGCGCCTGGTACCCGATCGCCTGACAACGGGGTCCATGCGGCGACGACATCCGTGTGGAGTCGGGACCGAGCCGCGACCGCGCTCCGGTGGAGTGCACAACTTGCAGGGGGCGAAGACGGCCAGAGACGGCCAGAAGCTCGTGTTGTACGGGTGTTGTACAGAGGCCCCAGAACGCCGCAGGCCCGGTCCTACGGACCGGGCCTGACCTGGCATGTACTTGGTGGCGGGGGCAGGATTTGAGGCTCTTCGGAAATCAGCGTGGTGTGACCGATGCGAGCAGGTCCCAGTTGGGCCGTCCGGCGTAGAGCAGTGCTCGGACTCGGTAGTTCGCGAACGTACGGAATCCGAAGGCGACTCGTTTGATGCGCTTGATCAGGTTGTTCGCTGACTCGGTTGCTGCGTTCGACACGTTGGCCCGGTGCCAGTTGGTGATCTGGGGATGCCAGCGGGCCAGGGTGCGCCCGACACGGTTGATCTCGGGCGGGCACGAGTCGTCTTGGAGGTCAGAGGCGAGTCGGGCGACGAACTCGTCAGCGACCGTTGCGTCGTCGATCGTGTAGATCTCCCTGATCACTTCTTTGGCGTGCCAGGCCATGCGGACGTCGCCTCTGGGGTCGCCGGCCTCGAGCAGCCCGAGGAGCTTGGTGCGGCCGCTGTCGTCGAGGCGTTCATCCGCGCGGGTGAGCAGGCGCCTGGCCCGATACAACGGGTCGTCTTTGTGGCCGCGATGGCCCAGGGTCTCGTTCTGCACCCGGCGGCGTGTCTCATCCAGGGCGCTGTTGGCGAGCTTGACGACGTGGAACGGATCGGCGATCTGGGCAGCGTGTCCGAGCATCTCGCTGAACACCTTGCGATACGGGCCAGACAGGTCCAGGGTCCCCCACTCGATCTGGTCACGCCACATCCTCGACCTTGCCCCGAGCCAGTCGATGGCCGGCTGCGCGTTGCGTCCCTCGATCATGTCCAACAACACGCCACGGCGAACGTCGACGATCGAGGTCGCCCACCGCTTCAGGTGACGGGGCCCTTCGCGCACGAACAGGGTCTCATCGAGCCCGAGCGCGTTCACCACACCGATGCGGCCCGGGTCGTCGAGCAGAGCGGTCCCATAGGCCTGCACTGCGTCATTGACCGTGTGCCAGTCACAGTCGAGCTCAGCCGCGACATCAGCCACCGACCGACCGAAACGGCCCACCTGACGAGTTGCCCACCGGCCCGCCCTGTCCGTCAACGCCAGGCGGGCCGCAGCGATCCTGGGGTCGTTCAACGTCCAGGTGTTCACCGGGCACTCCTGGGTGTTGCATCGCCAGCGGTGCTTGCGCCACAACAGTCGTGACGGGCGACCGAACGACGGCAGATCCACCAACGTGACCACGTCACGGTCATTCACCCGGCCCGGTCGCCCGCACCCGACACAGGCGGGGCGAGGACCACGCGACTCGATCATCACCACCAGCCGATCGTCGCCGTCATCGACGCCGAGCACGTTCACCTCGGGAAGACCGACCAGCAACTCACACATCCGCGTAGGATCCGTCTCCACAGGGGCACTCCGATCTGACTGGCGTAGAGAACCGTCAGACTCGCAGCGCCCCTGTACCGCGCAGCGGATCCCTCACCCCCTCACACCACGCTCAGATCCGAAGAGCCCGATATCGCGCGGTATCGCACGCTGCTGGAGAGAAGCCTCGACGGAGTCCCGTCGAGGCTCCGTCACGAGATCCATGTCGAACTCGCCATCGGTGCGTGGCTTGCCGGGGACACGGTCGCAGTTCGCCGACATCTCACGGCAGGCAAAGACGGGACCGTCGACGGACCCAGGAGACTGCTGGCGCAGGCCGCCCTGGCCAGACTCGAGGGGCGGCACGAAGCATGCGAACGGGATCGTTTCCTTGCGCTCGAGGCGCTTGCCAAGGAGCCCGATGCCGAAGGGAAGCAACTGACTGAGGATCAGCTGGAGAGGCTGGCATCGTCGAGTTGGAGCGAGCAGGCTTCCTCGTGCCGACCGTCGTCCTGACCGATTCGGGTCGGCTCTCCGCTGGCGGAGTCATCGTGCAGCGGTGGATCGATGGTCGGGAGCCGGTTTCCGTAGCGGACCGGCTACCCGTGGCGGGCGAGCTTCATCGGCTGCCGCTCGAGGACGGATCGCGTGCTGATGCCTGGCCGGCGATGCCGCGTCCGCAGACCGGTCCGAATCGGGACCGGACCGGTCGTACCGCACGACCTCGACTCGTTGCTGTGCGGCGGTCGGCTCGTCGTGGTGCGCGGTCCCGAATGACGAGCGGTGATTCCGTTCCCAGCCCCTGACGAGGATCGCCCCGGCACTGTCGCCGATGGAAGGGAGCCCACCGTGAACCTCGGTCCGACCGAATTGATCATCCTCGCCCTGCTCGTCGCCTTCTTCTGGGTCACGATCACGGCGCTCATCGGCAGGGCGCGGCGGAAGGAGTGGGCCCGGTTCGTCGGCATCCTGGTCGCCTGGTTGGTCGGGTTCGGCTGGCTCGTCGCCCTGATCCACGTGGTCCGTACCCGGTCGCTCCGCTCCGTTCCGGGCGCCGGCTCGTGAAGGCCGTCGCCGCCATCCGGCTGGTGGTGGGCAGGGTGGTGACCGCCGGGGGTGGCGTGGTAGCCGGGCTCGCCCTCGTGCGGGAGTTCCTGTCCGATCCATTCGGCCTGCGGTGGCTGCGGGTGACCGACGTCGAGCAGACCGTCTTCGGCGGCTCCGTCAGCAGCTACCTGCTCTTCATGGCCGGCGCCGCGTTGGCCGCCCTGGGCACCTGGATCGCCGACGTGTCGCCGTCCGACTGAGCTTCGTGTCGCCGTCCGACTGAGCTTCGTGTCGTCACGGCCCGGCAGGGCCGGTGCTCGCCTCGTGACCGGTGTGTGCTTGACGCCCGAGGGATCGTCGGTCATGCTGCGCGTCGTGAGTCGTCCCGCCGGTCTGCTCCTGCTCACCTAGATCGATCGCCCCCACATACGGCGATCGATCCGAACCCCTGCGCCCGAGTGGCCAGGGGTTCTTCGTTTTCCGGCCCCGAACCCGACCAACCCGAACCGAACCACATCTGCCCACCGAACGAGGAACCGAGATGGCCCCGCCCGTGACCCCCAAGCCCATGCCGTTCGAGAAGTACCGCCCCTACCCGGTGATCCCGCTGCCGGACCGGCGGTGGCCCGAGCAGCGCATCACCAAGGCCCCGCTGTGGTGCTCGGTCGATCTCCGGGACGGCAACCAGGCCCTCATCGATCCCATGGACCCGGCCCGCAAGCTCCGGATGTTCCAGACCCTGGTGAGGATGGGCTTCAAGGAGATCGAGGTCGGCTTCCCCTCGGCGTCGCAGCCCGACTTCGACTTCACGCGCCAGCTCATCGAGCAGGACCTGATCCCCGACGACGTGACGATCCAGGTCCTCGTGCAGTGCCGCGAGGAGCTGATCGAGCGGACCTTCGAGTCACTCGTCGGCGTGCCCCGGGCGATCGTGCACTTCTACAACTCGACCTCCACGCTGCAGCGCCGCGTGGTGTTCGGCCTCGACCGCGACGGCATCACCGGCATCGCGCTCAACGGCGCCCGCTGGTGCCAGCGCTACGAGGACTCGATGATCGGCGGGCGGAGCCTCATCCGCTACGAGTACTCGCCGGAGAGCTTCACGGGCACCGAGATCGACTACTCGATCGACATCTGCAACCAGGTCATCGCCCAGATGGACGCCTCGCCCGACCGCAAGCTGATCATCAACCTCCCGGCCACGGTCGAGATGTCGACCCCAAACCTCTACGCCGACCTCATCGAGACGTTCCACCGCAACGTCGAGCGCCGCGACTGCGTGGTGCTGTCGCTGCACCCCCACAACGACCGTGGCACCGGGGTGGCGGCGGCCGAGCTCGGCCTCATGGCCGGTGCCGACCGGCTGGAGGGGACCCTCTTCGGCAACGGCGAGCGCACCGGCAACCTCGACGTCGTCAACGTCGCCCTCAACCTCTTCGCCCAGGGCGTCGACCCCGAGCTCGACATCAGCGACATCGACGCCATCCGCCGCGTCGCCGAGTACTGCAACCGGCTGCCCGTGCACCCCCGCCACGCCTACGCCGGCGACCTCGTCTACACGAGCTTCTCGGGCAGCCACCAGGACGCCATCAAGAAGGGCTTCGCCGCCCTGGCCGACGACTACGAGGAGTGGGGCGTTCCCTACCTGCCGATCGACCCCAAGCACGTGGGCCGAACCTACGAGGCCGTGATCCGGGTCAACAGCCAGTCGGGCAAGGGCGGCGTGGCCTACATCATGGAGACCGAGCACGGCATGATCCTGCCGAGGCGTCTGCAGATCGAGTTCTCCAAGCTCGTCCAGGCCGTCACCGAGGACACCGGCACCGAGATCTCCCCTGCCGCCATGTGGTCGGTGTTCGAGGGTGCCTACCTCCCCGAGAAGCCGGCGATCAGCCTCGTGAGCCACGAGACCTCGACCGTCTCCAAGGAGGGCGGCGCCAAGGCGAAGGTGAGCGCGCAGATCATCGTGGACGACGAGCACCGCACGATCTCCGGCGAGGGCAACGGTCCGATCGACGCCTTCGTGAAGGCGGTCCGCAACGACCTGGGCATCGTGATCGACGTGGTCGACTACCACGAGCACGCGGCCAGCGCCGGCGCCGACGCCACCGCCGTCTGCTACGTGGAGACGACCGGGCCCGACGGGGTCCTGTGGGGCGTGGGCCAGGACCCGTCGATCCTGACGGCCAGCTACCGCGCCGTCCTGTCGGCCGTGGAGCGGCATCGGGGCGCTCACAGCGTTCTCTGAGAATCGGTCGGTTGCATCCGGGGGGTGAGAGCCTCCCGGATGCGCGCCCTCGTGGGTCTCCTGTCGGTCACCGCCGTCGGAGCCGGCGGTCTGGTGTGGTGGTCGCTCGACACGTCGAGCCCCACGACCCGCCCCCAGACGGCGGCGGCGACCGTCGCCGACATCACCCAGACCGTCACCGCCAGCGGCGCCGTCGAGGCGGGAGCCTCGCTGCCCGCGTCGTTCACGTCGTCGGGCACGATCACCGAGATCGACGTCGCCGTCGGCGATGTCGTCGCCAAGGGCGACGTTCTGGCCCGGATCGACCCCTCCGACGCCCGCACCGCGGCCGAGCAGGCGCGGGCCTCGCTGGCCACGGCCCAGGCCCGGCTCGACCAGATCGAGGCCGGGCTCACGCCCACCGAGCGCCGCCAGCTCCAGGTGCAGCTCGCCCAGTCCGACGCCCAGGTCGCCAACGCCCGCCGGACCCTCGACGACAGCCGGGCGACGACGGCGATCAGCTCGACCTCCTACGACACCGCCGTCGAGCAGGCCGCCGCCAACCTCGAGGCGGCCCGCGCCTCGGCCGCCCTCAACGACACGACGACGCAGGCCGCCATCGACAACGCCCAGGCCAACCTCGACCAGGCCGTCCGCAGCGCCCAGCTCAACAGCGTCACGTACCAGGCCCAGCTCGACCAGGCCCAGACCTCCCTCGACAACGCCAGGCGCAACGCCCAGCTCAGTGGCGTGTCGTCCCAGGCGTCGCTCGACCAGGCCCAGACGAACCTCGACAACACCCGGCGCAACGTCGAGCTCAGCGCCACCTCCCTGCAGACCCAGCTCGACCAGGCCCGTTCGTCCCTGCAGGTCGAGGCCGCCGCCCTGGCCGCGGCCCAGTCCGAGCAGGTCGCGGCGCAGGCCGACAACGACACCAAGCAGGCCGCCGCGACCGCCGCCAAGGCCGCCTACGACACGGCCCTGGCCGCCGTCGTCGCCCCCGCCACCTGCGACACCACACCGGCCTGTCTCGCCGCCAAGAACGCCGAGGCCAACGCCCGCTCGGCGGCGACCGCCGCCCGCCAGACCCTCGACCAGGCCGTCGGCAAGGTCACGAGCCAGCAGAGCCGCACGACCTCGGCCGCCAACCAGGTCACCAACCTCACCAACTCCGTCGCCGTCCAGACCGAGAAGGACGCACAGGCGGTGCGGACGGCCGAGCAGTCGGCGCTCACGAACGCCCGCAACTCGGCGGCGGCGTCGGCCGAGAAGGACCAGCAGGCCATCCGGGCCGCCGAGCAGTCGCTGGCCAACGCCCGCAACAGCCAGACGATCAACCTGGAGAAGGACCAGCAGTCCATCCGCAGCGCCCAGACGGCGCTGGCCACGGCGAGGACCAACCGGACCTCGACCCTCCAGAAGGATGCCCAGTCGGTACGCCAGGCCGAGG
>JBIKWW010000279.1:0-5294 GCA_044356125.1 Acidimicrobiia bacterium | reverse complement strand
CTCACCACGGTGACGACGATCGTCGCCGTCGGCGACCACCCCCGATGGATCCACTACGAGGACTGGCTGAGCGCCCAGCCGGCGACGGATCCCGGCGCTCCCAGCGCCGCTGGCGACATCAGCATCCAGCTCTACACCAGCGGCACCACCGGCCTGCCCAAGGGTGTGATGCTGTCCAACGCCAACCTCTTCACCGTGCTCGGCAACATGGGCGAGCCGTGGTCCTTCGCGGAGGACGCCGTCAACCTGGTGGCCATGCCCCTGTTCCACATCGGCGGCGCGGGCTGGGCCCTGGCCGGGATGTACCACGGCTGCCGTTCGGTGCTCATCCGCGACTTCATCCCGAACGTCGTGCTCGACACCATCGTCGCCGAGGGCGTCACCACCGGCCTGCTCGTGCCCGCCATGCTGCAGTTCCTCTCGATGGTTCCCGGGGCGGCGGATCGCACGTACCCGATCCGCAAGATCGTCTACGGCGCCTCACCCATCACGAACGAGACGCTCCTCGCCTCGATGCGCACGTTCAAGTGCGATTTCTGCCAGGTGTACGGCATGACCGAGACGACCGGTGCGTTCACCCAGCTCGACCCCGCCGACCACGATCCCGACGGCCCGCGCGCCCACCTGCTGCGCAGTGCCGGCAAGGCCTACCCGTGGACCGAGGTGCGAGTGGTCGACCTCGAGAAGGGCATCGACTGCGGCGTCGGCGAGGTCGGCGAGGTCTGGACACGCAGCCCGCAGAACATGCTGGGCTACTGGGCCAAGCCCGAGGAGACGGCCAAGACCATCACCGAGGACGGCTGGCTGCGCACCGGCGACGCCGGGTACCTCGACGCCGAGGGTTTCCTGTTCCTCACCGACCGGGTGAAGGACATGATCGTGTCCGGTGGCGAGAACGTGTACCCCGCCGAGGTGGAGAACGTGCTCGCCGGGCACCCCGCCGTCGCCGAGGTCGGTGTGATCGGCGTGCCCTCGGAGCGATGGGGCGAGACCGTCAAGGCCATCGTGGTCAAGCGGCCCGGGCAGGAGGTCACCGCAGCGGAGATCATGTCCTTCGCCAAGGAGCGCCTGGCCGGGTACAAGTGCCCGACCTCGGTCGACTTCATCGACGCCCTCCCCCGCAACCCCTCGGGCAAGATCCTGAAGAAGGACCTCCGCAAGCCCTTCTGGGAGGGCCGCGAGCGCTCGATCAACTGACCGCCGCAGCGGCGCGGAGCCCCCGACCCCCGTACCGGTACGCTGACCCTGACGGACCGTTAGCTCAGTTGGAAGAGCACCGCCCTTACAAGGCGGGTGTCGGGGGTTCGAGCCCCTCACGGTCCACGTCGTCGCCCGGTCGGCCTTCCGGTCGTGGCACCGCCGGCGACCGGCACGCGAGGGCGGCGCGCAGGGTCACGTAGCCACGACGCTCCCGTACGATCTCCGACATGACGCAGATCCAGGAGATCCCCCTCACCACCATCACCGGCGAGCCCTCCTCGCTGAAGGAGTACGACGGCAAGGTCGTGCTCGTCGTCAACGTCGCCTCGAAGTGCGGGCTGACGCCGCAGTACGAGGGGCTCGTGAAGCTGCAGAACGCCTACGCCGAACGTGGCTTCACGGTGGCGGGGTTCCCGGCCAACAACTTCGGGGGCCAGGAGCCCGGGACGGAGTCCGAGATCGTCGAGTTCTGCTCGACCCGCTTCTCCGTGAACTTCCCGATGTTCTCGAAGATCTCGGTGGTCGGCGAGGACCAGCACCCGCTCTACCGGGAGCTCACGAAGCTGGCCCCCGAGGCGGCGGGCGACCCCGAGGCGTTCCGCGCCCGACTCGCCGGGTTCGGGATGACGCCGACGCAGGCACCCGACGTGCTGTGGAACTTCGAGAAGTTCCTGATCGGCCGCGACGGCAGCGTCGTGGGTCGATTCGCTCCGACCACCGGCCCCGACGACGCCGCCCTCACGGGCGCCATCGAGGCTGCGCTCGGCTGAGCAGTCTCGGGAGCCCCGGCGGTCGGCCCCACCCACGGGCAACTGGCTCCGGGATTCTCCTGGGGTGACGACGTCGCTAGCCGGCGAGGTCGGTGATCACCGCCCGGCCGACGTAACGGCCGGTCTCGAGCTCCTCGAAGACGTGGTCGAGCTCACCGAGCGACGCGGTACGCCCGATGTGGCTCCTGACGCGACCCTCGGCGGCCATGTCGACGAGTTCACGCATGTCCTGCACCGTGCCGACGGCCGAGTAGATGAGCGTGGGGTCGCGGCGGAAGAACTCCCACGGGTCGATCCGCAGCGGACCCTCGCTCGAGGCGGGGATGCCCACGGCGACGAAGAGCCCGCCCTTGCGCAGCATCCGCAGCCCCAGGTCGAACCCGGCCAGCTTGGCCGAGAACACCAGGCTGGCGTCGACACCACCGAAGGCCATCGCCGCCGCCTCGGCCTCGTCGGCCGACACCACCGTGTCGGCACCGAGCGACCGGACGAACTCGAGGCGCTCCGCTCCGATGTCGACGCCGACGACCTTGTACCCGAACGAGCCCGCGATCTGCACCGCGTAGTGGCCGAGGCCTCCGGCGGCACCGATCACCGCGATGCGCCGCCCCGGGAGGATGTGGTGCTTCAGCAGCTTCTTGACCGCCCCGTAGGCCGTGAGTCCACCGCAGGCGAGCGGTGCCTCCTCGTCGCCGATCGAGTCGGGCAGCGTCACGAGCGACTTGGCGTAGACGCAGAACTCCTCCGAGAAGGTGCCCATGATCCCGCGGGCCTGCGCGCAGTGGCGGGGGTCGCCACGCAAGCAGTACTCGCAGGCGCCGCACCAAAAGCCGCCGCCCGTTCCCCCGAGCCCGAGGATGACCCGGTCGCCGACGGAGACGTAACGCTCCGCCCCCGGCCCGAGCGCCTCGACGATCCCGATGCCCTCGTGGCCGAGCGGCATGCTGTTGGGCAGGCCGGCCCAGTCGCCGCGTGCGATGTGGAGATCGGAGTGGCACACCCCCGCTGAGCTCATCCGTACGAGCGCCTCGTCAGGGCGGGGGACGGGAGTCGGCATGTCCTGGATCTGGACGACGCCCTGCACGAGTCGGGCTGCTCTCATGATGCTCCTGTGCGTGATCGGCTGAGGGGTGCGGGGGTCAGAGTCGGGAGAAGTCGGCCGGTCGCTTCTCGCGGAACGCGGTCAGCGCCTCCCGGTTGGCGGGGCCGCCGCCCAGTCGCCGGAGGCCCTCGTTCTCGTCCCGGTTGGCCTGGTGCAGGGCGGCCCGGTGCGGGCCCACGAGCAGTTCCTTGGTCGTGACGAGCGAGGCCAGGGGGAGCCGGGCCAGTTCCGTGGCCCAGGCCAGCACCCGGTCGAGGAACCCGGCATCGGGGTAGACCTCGAGCACGAGACGGTCAGCCCTGCACTGATCGGCCGACCACCACTCGGCCCCCATCAGGAAGCGGGCGGCAGCCTGAGGCCCCATGATCCGGGGGAACGAGACCGTGCTCGCCCCCTCGGCCGTGAGGCCCAGGGCCGAGAACGGGCACCGGAGGCGGGCGCTCTCGGCCATGAAGACGGCATCGGCCAGGCCGAGCACCGTCGCTCCCCACCCGACACCCAGCCCGTTCACGGCACAGACCAGGGGCTTGGGGAAGTCGATGACGGCGTCGACCAGGCCTGCGAAGCCGTGGCGGTAGGTGCGCTCCGGCGCCGGCCGGCTCGTGAGATCGAACCCGGCCGAGAAGGCGCGGCCGGCACCGGTCAGCACGACCACCTTGGTCGCTGCGTCCTCCTGCGCTTCGAGCATCCGCTCGGCCATCAGCTCGAACTGGTCCGCGTTGAACGCATTGAGCACGTCGGGCCGGTCGAGGGTCAGCAACCGGACCCCGTCTCGCACGTCGGACCGGATCATGCGGGCCCCACGAGACGCCACTGCACGAGGGTGTACGGCACCTTGGCATCGTCGTGGTCCTCGAAGACCGCCTCGACCTCGTCGCCGATGGCGAAGGGCTCGAGGGGGTCACCTGCGAGGTTGCCGACCATGCGGACGGCGCCGGCATCGGGCAGTTCGACGAGCAGCACGACGTAGGGGCAGGCCTGCTGGAGCACCGGTGCGACCGGGTGCCAGGGTCGCTCCCAGGAGTAGATGCGGCCGCGTGGATCGACCTGCTCCCATCCGAGGTCGAACGACCGGCATCCGTGGCAGATCCACTCCGGCCCCCACTGCCAGGTGCCGCAGGCACGGCAGCGCTGCACCCACAGCTCGTGACGGCGGGTCCCCTCCCAGTACGGGCCATCGAGCCCGTCGGACGAGGGTACCGGCGCCGGCAGGCCGTCGGGCAACACCTGCTCGGTCGTCATCGGAGCGCCTCCTCGCTCCCGAAGATCGCCGACGAGGCGACCTCGACCATGGGACCCGCGTTCACGAACGACACCTTCACGTCGGGCACCGGGTTCGGTGAGTCGCCACGGACCTGACGCACCGCCTCGACGACCAGCCCCAGCCCGTGCATGTAGCACTCGGCGAGGTTCCCACCCGAGGTGTTGAGCGGCAGGCGACCCGACGGGGCGATGAGGTTCTCGAACCGCAGCACCTCGCCCGCCTCCTCGTAGCTGCAGAAGCCATGCTCGATCAGGCTCATGACGACGCCGCCGGTGAAGTTCTCGTAGGACTGCACCACATCGACGTCGGCCGGTGTGACACCGGCCTGGGCGAAGAGCCGGGGGGCGGAGGTCTTGAACGCCGACGTCGCGTAGTCGGGCACGTTGTGCACCGACGCCCCGGAGCGGTACGGACCCGACTGCTGGGCGGCGAGCAGGTAGACGGGCCGGTCGGTGACGTCGCGGGCCCGCTCGGCCGACATGAGCAGCACGGCCGCCGCCCCGTCGTTCTCCAGGCAGCAGTCGAAGAGCCGGAAGGGCTCGACGATCCACCGGGCGGCGTCGTAGTCCTCCGGCGTGAGGGGCCGGCCGTGCATCACCGCCCTGGGGTTCTGCTGGGCGTGGTGGTACGCGGCTAGTGAGACGGCCTTGAGCGTGTCGGGGCTGACCCCGCGCTCGTGGAAGAGCCGCGTCACCCGCATGGCGTACATCTGCGCCGGCGACATGAGCCCGTAGGGCACGGAGAGGGCGTACTCGCCGCTGATCGTGCCGCCGCCCCGTCCGGCGCCGAAGCGGCCGAACTGCCCCTGGGCCAGGCCGCGGAAGGCCACGACGCAGTCGGCGTAGCCAGCGGCGATCGCCGCTGCGGCGTTGCCGACCGACGCCGCCGCGCCACCCCCACCCGAACCCCACTGCATGTTCGAGAACCGCAGGGCCTTGGCCCCCAGCGCGCTGTGCAG
>JBIKWW010000021.1:0-17753 GCA_044356125.1 Acidimicrobiia bacterium | reverse complement strand
AGGCCTGGGCGGGCGACGACGCCGGCATGGTCATCTGGGGCGTCAACATGCAGGCCAACCTGGCTCGCATGGGCCAGATGATCGGCCGGGAGCTGGGGGAGGCCGACATGGAGCCCGCCACCTGGGGTCTCGTCCAGCTCACCAGGGACGTCACCGGCCTGCGTCTGGCCCAGGCCCAGGCGGCCCAGCACCGCCTGCGCCGCGACGCGGCGGCGTGGTGGGAGCGCTACGACCTGCTCCTCACGCCCACCTCGGCCATCGCCCCGCCGCCCCTGGGCGACCTGGTGGCCCGCGAGGGCGATCCCCTGCGGGCCCTCGTCCGCAGCAGCCCGCTGGCGACGTTCACGGCGCCGTGGAACGCGACGGGGCAGCCGGCGGTGTCGCTGCCCTTCGCCATGTCGTCGACGGGACTGCCGATCGGCATCCAGCTCGTGGGTGCCTACGCCCGTGAGGACCTCCTCCTGCGGGTGGCGGCGGCCATGGAGTCCGATCTCCGGTGGGATCTGCGGCGGGCGGGGGTGCACGCCTCGGTAGCCTGATCGGGTGATCGATCTGCGAGTGCTGCGCGAAGACCCGGAACGAGTCAGGGCGTCGCAGCGCTCCCGGGGGGCCGATCTCGCCCTGGTGGACGAGCTCGTGGCGGTCGACGAGGTCCGCCGGGCCGCGGTGTCGCGCTTCGACGGCCTGCGCGCCGAGCAGAAGGCGATGGGCAAGGACATCGCCAAGGCCACGGGTGACGCCAAGGCGGCCCTGCTGGCCCGGGCCTCGGAGCTGGCCGCCCAGGTGAAGGAGGCCGAAGCCGCCCAGGCCGAGGCCGACCAGCGCATCCGGGCGCTGCACCTGCGGATCGACAATCTCGTCGAGGACGGCGCCCCGGCCGGCGGCGAGGCCGATTTCGTGGTGCTCGAGGAGATCGGCGATCGGCCCTCGTTCGACTTCGAGGTGCGCGACCACATCGCCCTCGGCGAGCTGCTCGGGGCCATCGACACCGAGCGCGGGGCCAAGGTCTCGGGCGCCCGCTTCTACTACCTCACCGGTCCCGGGGCCCTGCTGGAGCTGGCGCTCGTGCACCACGCCGTCCGGTCGGCCACCGCGTGGGGCTTCACGCCGATGATCGTGCCGGTGCTGGTGAAGCCCGAGGCGATGGAGGGCACCGGGTTCCTGGGCGAGCACTCCGCCGAGGTGTACCGGCTGGCCGAGGACGACCTGTACCTGGTGGGCACGAGCGAGGTCCCCCTGGCCGCCTACCACATGGGCGAGATCCTCGACGGGGCCTCGTTGCCGAAGCGGTACGCGGGCATGTCCTCCTGCTTCCGCCGCGAGGCCGGCAGCTACGGCAAGGACACCCGCGGGATCATCCGCGTGCACCAGTTCGAGAAGGTCGAGATGTTCTCCTTCTGCCACCCCGACCAGGCCCATGACGAGCACCTCCGCCTCCTCGGCTGGGAGAAGGCGTTCCTGTCCTCGCTGGGCCTGCCGTTCCGGGTGATCGACGTCGCCGCCGGCGACCTCGGCTCCAGCGCCGCCCGCAAGTACGACTGCGAGGCCTGGCTGCCCAGCCAGGGTGCCTACCGCGAGGTCACGTCCACCTCGAACTGCACCGACTTCCAGGCCCGTCGGCTGGGCGTCCGCTTCCGCGACGAGCAGGGCACCCGGCCCGTCGCCACGCTCAACGGCACGTTGTGCGCCATCCCGCGCATCATCGTCGCCATCCTGGAGAACCATCAGCGCGCAGATGGTTCGGTCGTGGTGCCCGAGGTGCTGCGCGCCTACGTCGGCTCCGACGTGCTGCTGCCCCGCCCCTGAGGGCGGCTAGCGTCGTCCCCCGTGCACCCGGCGGGGGGACTTCCCCTACAGCCCCACCGGGCAGGCCGCGGTCGCGCGCCCCTGTCGGGGTTCGTCGCCGTCGCGGTCTGCATCGGAACCCTGGCGAGCGCCGCGCCGCGCGCCGTCGCGGCCGACTCCGTCGCCTCCCTGCGCCGCGAAGCGGCCC
Source organism: Acidimicrobiia bacterium (assembly GCA_044356125.1). Classification (GTDB taxonomy): domain Bacteria; phylum Actinomycetota; class Acidimicrobiia; order Acidimicrobiales; family JANYDT01; genus JBIKWW01. The sequence continues at coordinate 15,760 of JBIKWW010000021.1, read as the reverse complement.
GGATCGAGCAGCAGTTGGAGGACACCCAGGACCGCCTGCAGGCCCTCGCCGAGGACCGCCTCGACGCCCGGGAGCAGCTGGCCGGGGTCCGCCGCGACGCCGCCGAGACCGCCGACGACCGACGCTCGGTGGAGGCGTCCATCCGGGCCCGCCGGGCGACCCTCGTGCGCCGGGCGCTGTCCACCTACACCGGCGGTACCGGGTCGCTCTCGTCGGTCGACTTCGGGCTCACCCTCACCGCCCAGGTCGACCGCGACGTCTACCAGGCCGTCAACACCGGCTTCGAGCGCGACGCCGTGGAGCGGCTCCGGGCCGAGCAGAGCGACCTCGAGGACCGCACGCGGCGCCTCGACCGGCTCGAGGCCGAGGCCACCCGGCTGCAGGCGTCGCTGCGGGCCGCCGAGCGGGAGATGACCGCGCTCGAGGCCCGCCAGGAGCGGCTGCTGGCCCGGGCCCAGGGCCGCCTCGGTGCCGCCATCGAGGAGGAGCGTCGCCGCCGGGCAGCCGAGGAGGAGGCCCGGCAGCGGGCGCTGGTGGCCTCCCGCGAGCGCTCCTCGCGGGCCGCCGCAGCGGCGGCCGCCGAGCAGGCCCGACGCCGGGCGGCCACGGGACGGGCCGGGCTGTCGGGTCGGCTGCGGGGTCAGGGTGGGATCGCTCCCGGGGGATCGTTCGCCACCGACGAGGTCCCCGCCGCCCCGGGAGCCGGGCGGGCCGTCCAGGTCGCCCTGGGCCAGCTCGGCAAGCCCTACATCTGGGGCGCCGAGGGACCGGGTGGGTTCGACTGCTCGGGCCTCATGCTCTACGCCTGGCGGGCGGCCGGGCGACGGCTGCCGCGGACCTCCCGGGCCCAGTGGTCGGGCACCCGCCGGGTCGCCATCGGCGACATCCGCCCCGGCGATCTGGTGTTCTTCGCCAAGCCCGGCCGGGCCATCCACCACGTCGGCATGTACATCGGCAACGGCCAGATGGTGGAGGCCTCCCGCCGGGGAGTCCCCGTCCGGGTGCGCTCGATCTTCCGCCGCGACCTGCTCGGCGCCGGTCGGCTCTGACCGGGGCGGCTCCGATCCGGGCCGTGCTCCGATCCGGGCCGTGCTCTGATCCGGGCCGTGCTCTGATCCGGGCCGTGCTCTGATCCGGGCCGTGCTCTGATCCGGGCCGTGCTCTGATCCGGGCCGTGCTCTGATCCGGGCCGTCAGGGCTCGACGCTGAGGCTCACCCGGGTGGCCCCGGCGGCCAGAGCGGCCCGCACGACCGCCGCGGCGCACGCCGCCGGACCGTCGTCGGACTCCCCGGTCAGCACCACGCGGGTCCCGAAGGGCCCCATCTCGACGGCGCCGTAGCGGCCCGCCGCCCCCACCGCCGCCGTCACGTGCGGGCCCGGCGCGCCCGGGACGAAAGGCTCGACCGTGAACTCCATGGACGCCATGGTCCGACAGCGTAGGGTCGACCCGGTCCCGCTCGCCGAGCCGCCGTGGCAGCGCTTGCGTTACGCTCCGACCAGCGCTGGCCAGGTCAGCGGAAGGGGAGCTCCAACCATGGCGTCGGTCGTCCTGTCCCACATCGACAAGATCTATGACAACGGGTTCCAGGCCGTGAAGGACCTGGACCTCACGATCAACGACGGGGAGTTCCTCGTGCTCGTGGGCCCCTCCGGCTGTGGCAAGACCACGGCGCTGCGGATGGTCGCCGGGCTGGAGACGATCACCGGTGGCGAGCTGCGCATCGGGGACCGCGTCGTGAACAACGTGGAGCCCAAGGACCGCGACATCGCCATGGTCTTCCAGAGCTACGCCCTCTACCCGCACATGTCCGTGGCCGACAACATCGGCTTCAGCCTCAAGCTCCACAAGGTCCCCAAGGACGAGATCGCCCGGCGGGTCCGTGAGGCGGCCCGCATGCTGGCCCTCGAGGAGTACCTCGACCGCAAGCCCAAGCAGCTGTCGGGCGGGCAGCGCCAGCGCGTCGCCATGGGCCGGGCCATCGTGCGCGAGCCCCAGGTGTTCCTCATGGACGAGCCCCTGTCCAACCTCGACGCCAAGCTCCGCGTCCAGATGCGCGGCGAGATCGCCCGGATCCAGCAGCGCCTGGGCGTCACCACCATCTACGTCACCCACGACCAGGTCGAGGCGATGACCATGGGGCACCGGGTGGCCGTGATGAAGCGCGGGGTGCTCCAGCAGGTCGACACGCCCCAGTTCATCTACGACAACCCGGCCAACCTGTTCGTCGCCGGGTTCATCGGCTCCCCGCCCATGAACCTCCTCGAGGTGGGTCTGTCGAGCTCGGCCGACGGCCCGGTGATCCACGTGGGCGACCAGCGCCTGGCGCTCGACCCCTCGGTGATGGACCGCCATCCCGGTCTGGGCGAGGCCATCCGCTCCCAGGCCACCGTGGTCATGGGGGTGCGGCCCGAGGACCTCGAGGACGCCTCGCTGGTGCCGGGTTCGGAGAACCGGGTGTTCAAGGCCAAGGTCGACATCACCGAGGCCCTCGGCTCGGAGGTCGTCGTGCACTTCGGGGTGGACGCCAAGCAGGTGTTCTCCGACGACAACAAGAAGGGTGGCGAGGAGCTCGGCACCATCGCCTCCGAGCACGGTGCCACGGTGATCGCCAGCTTCAACGCCCGGACCCACGTGCGCCCCGGGGCCCTGATCGACGTCGCCGTCGACACGTCCCGGCTGCACTTCTTCGAGGTCGGCACCGGCGACCGCCTGTGACGCAGCCCGCCGCGACGTACGTCCACCGCGTCACCGTCCGGGGCCAGTTCCAGGGGCTGACCGACCGCGCCCGGAGCTGGCTCCGAGCCTCGCTCGACGAGCACGACCTGATGCGCTCCTCGTTCACCGAGGAGGGCGTGCTGAGCTACGACGCCCAGCTGCGGTTCTTCAACCTCCGCTACGAGATCAGGCTGGGCCAGGCCGACGTGGATCCCGGCGAGGTGGCGCTGGCCGAGGCCGAGCGCTTCCTGCGCGTGCTCGGGCTCGGCCACGGCCCGCTGCGCGCCGCATCGATGGACATGTCGGCCATGACGGCCCGTTCGGCCGGCCGAGGGCGCTGACCCGCGAACTGGTCGGCGCCGGGTCAGGGCACGGTCGGCGCCGGGTCAGTGCACGAGGGCGATGTCCTGCGGGCGAACCGGCACGCGGGGCAGCTCGAGGCCGGTGGCGGCCCGGATGGCGGCGGCGACGGCAGCCGTCGAGGAGATCGTCGGCGGCTCACCGACACCCTTGGCACCGTAGGGGGCGCCCTGCTCCGGCTCGGTGTGCAGGTACCCGATCACGACCGGCGGCATGTCGAGCGCCGTGGGGATCAGGTAGTCGGTGAAGCTCGGGTTCCGCACCAGGCCGCGGTCCACCACGATCTCCTCCATCACCCCCAGGCCCACGCCCTGGGCGATGCCGCCCTCGAGCTGGCCGACCACCTGGAGCGGGTTGATGATGGTTCCCGTGTCCTGGGTCGTGGCGATCTCGACGACCCGGACGAGCCCGAGGTCGGTGTCGACGTCGACGACGGCCCGGTGGGCGGCGAAGCCCCAGCTCACGTGGGCGTCGCCCTGACCGTTGCCGTCGAGGCGGACCGTCGGCCGGTGGCGGAACTCCACGAGCTCGTGGAACCGCCGGCCGGGAGCGACGTCGGCGAGGGGGACGTCGACCTCGCCGTTGAACGAGACCACCCTCCCTTCGCGCACCGAGAGCGCATCGGGGGCGACGCCACGGGTGCGGGCCACCTCGGCGATGATCTGCGCGCGTACGGCTTCGCAGGCCTCCTTCACAGCACCGCCCGACATCCAGGTCTGGCGGCTGGCGCTGGTCGAGCCGGCCGATCCGATCTGCGTGTCGGCACGCTCCAGCACGATCTCGTCGGCTCCCTCGGGGAGGTCGAAGACGGTGCGGGCGAACTGCTGGGCGATGGTGACGAAGCCCTGGCCGACCTCGGCGCAGGCCGACTTGACCGAGATCACGCCGTCGAGCACCGTGCACGACGCCGTCGAGTAGTCGTCGAAGCCCTCCGAGAACATCAGGTTCTTCCAACCGATCGCCCAGCCGACGCCACGGCGGATGTGCTCCCGGTCGGCCGTGCGGCCCGCGCCCCCGGGCCTGGCCATCATGTCGTCGTGGTCCCGGGTGTCGGGAGGCAGGGGGACGGCGGCCAGCCCGTCGATGAGCTCGCGCACCGGCGAGGTGCCGTCGATGACCTGCCCGGTGATCAGCGTGGTGCCCGTGACGAGCGCGTTGCGGCGGCGCAGCTCCAGCCCGTCCAGACCGAGGGCCACCGCCAGCTTGTCCATCTGCGACTCGTGCCCGTAGCAGGTCTGGACGGCACCGAAGCCCCGCATGGCTCCGCAGGAGGGGTTGTTGGTGCGCACCGCCCAGCCCTCGACCGTGGCGTTGGGCACGATGTAGGGACCCGTGGCGAAGCAGGCGGCGTTGGCCAGCACGGCGCCCGAGGAGCTCATGTAGGCCCCCCCGTCGAACACCAGCCGGGCTTCGACCCGGACCAGTCGGCCGTCACGGTCGGCGTGGTGGCGGTACCACATGCGGGCCGGATGGCGATGGACGTGCCCGAGGAAGGATTCGAGGCGGCTGTAGACGATCTTGACGGGGCGGCCGGTGCGCAGTGCCAGCATGCAGAGGTGGACGTGCATGCTGACGTCCTCACGGGCTCCGAAGGCTCCCCCCACGCCGGCCAGGGCGAGGCGGACCCGCCCGGGTTCGAGACCGAGGCACGCCTCGACCTGCCAGAGATCGGAGTGCAGCCACTGCGTGGAGATGTGCAGCTCGACGCCCAGGCCGTCGTCGTCGGGAACGGCCATGCCCGACTCGGGGCCCATGAAGGCCTGGTCCTGCATGCCCACCTCGTAGGTGCCCTCCACCTGGACCTCGCCCTGCACCGACTGGTCGCCGTGGCGGATCACGAGATGGCGGAAGACGTTGCCATCGGGGTGGATGGGCGCCGCGGTGATGGCGGCCTCGGCGTCGACGAGGGGCTCGAGGACCTCGTAGTCGACGACGATGGCCTCGGCCGCCCGCCGGGCCGTCTCGGGGTGGTCGGCGGCGATGGCGGCGATGGCCTCGCCGTGGTAGCGCACGACGTCGTGGGCGAACACCGGCTGGTCCTGGTGCTCCATGCCGAAGGTCGGCTGGGCGGGGACGTCGGCCTGGGTGAGCACGGCATGGACGCCGGGCATGCGTCGCGCCGCCGAGGTGTCGATCGATCGGATGCGGGCCGAGGCGTGCGGCGAGCGCAGGATGTGCGCCCAGAGCATCCGCTCGTCGTGCAGGTCGGAGGAGAAGGCGAACTCACCCGTGACCTTGGGGATGCCGTCGGGTCGCGGGGCGGAGGTCCCGATCCGGTGACCGGACGCGGTGCGGGTGTCGGTGGCGGAGCTCATGGGCGGCGGGCCTCCACGGTGGAACGGACGGCCTGGAGGATCCGGCCGTAGCCGGTGCAGCGGCAGAGGTTGCCGCTGATCGCCTCCCGGACCTCGAGGTCGGTGGGTTCGGGGATGCGGTCGAGCAGGTCGTGGATGGCCATCACCAGGCCGGGCGTGCAGAAGCCGCACTGGACGGCCCCTTCGGTGACCATGGCCTGCTGCACGTCGGAGAGACCGGTGACGGGGTCGGCGGGGACGCCCTCGATGGTCACGATGTCGGCCCCGACGGCGGCCGCCCCCATCACCAGGCACGAGCACACGAGCTCGTCGTCGAGCAGGACCGAGCAGGAGCCGCACTCCCCCTGCTCGCAGGCGTTCTTGGAACCGGGCAGGCCGAGGCGCTCGCGCAGCACGTACAGCAGGCTCTCGCCGAGCCAGCCCTCGGCGACGTCGTGGTCGTGGCCGTTGACCCGCAGCCGGTAGCTGACGGTCGGGGCGGTCTGGCCGAACGGATCGGTGGCGGAGCTCATGGCACCATCCTCATGAGGGCCCGCCGGGCCATTACGCCGACGGCGTGGCGGCGGTAGGCGGCGGTCGAGCGGTGGTCGTCGATGGGCCGGGCGGCGGCGGCCACCATGGCTCCGAAGGTCTCGTAGGTGCGGGGGTCGGGCACCGTCAGCGTGCCCCAGTCCAGGTGCGCGGCGGCGAAGGCCTCGGCCTCGGGGGCCCGCAGCGGCACGGGACCGACCGAGCCCAGCCCGACCCGCACGGTGCGGGTGAGGCGGTCCACGACGAGTGCCACCGAGGCCACGGCGATCACCATGGCGTTGCGCGTCCCCACCTTCAGGTAGTCCTGCGGGCCGTCCACCGTCGGCAGCAGCACGGCGGTGATCAGCTCGTCGGGCCGCCGGGCCGTGCGCTTGGGGCCGAGGAAGAACTCGTCCCACGGCAGGACGCGGGTGGGGGCCGAGGCCGACTGCAGCTCGATGCGGGCGTCGAGGGCGGCCAGCACCGGCAGCGTGTCGCCGGCGGGCGACCCGGTGCCGACGTTGCCGCCGATCGTGCCGGCGTTGCGGATCTGGGGGGACCCGACGGTCCGGGCGGCGGCCGCCAGGGCCGGGTAGCGGCCGGCGATGGCGGGCTCGGCGAAGCGGGCGTAGGTGACCCCGGCGCCGATCCGGTAGCCATCGGCGACGGGGCCGTGCCCGGCCAGCTCGGTGCAGCGGCGCAGGGCGACGACGGCCGGGGGACGCCGGTGCCCGGCGTTGACCTCGACCATGAGGTCGGTGCCGCCGGCGACCGGTTGGGCGCCGGGCTGGCCGGCCAGGGCGGCCAGGGCCGCAGCGAGCGTCGTCGGGACGGCGACGCCGGGGGTTGGGCCCGTCGGGGGACTCGTCGTGGCAGTCATCGGAGGATGCAGGCTACCGGTGACCTTTACAACGTGTACACCACCCGCGCGCGGCTGTCACACGCCCGACCCATTCGGGACCGTGTACACATGGCTGCGTGCAGCTCACCTGGACCACCATCCGTGTCTTCGTGCACGTCCTCGCCGCCACCGTGTGGGTGGGCGGGCAGCTCGTGCTCGCCGGCCTTGTGCCGACGGTGCGGGCGATCGGCCCCGACGCCCCCCGCCAGGTGGCCCGGCGCTTCGCCCGGATCGCCTGGCCGGCCTACGTCGTGCTGCTGTTCACCGGGATCTGGAACGCCTACGCCATCGACATCTCGGAGTACCCGGCCTCCTCGAAGGCGTGGTTCGGATTCAAGATGACCTGCTTCCTCGTGACCGGGGGCGGCGCGGCGCTGCACTCCCTGGTCAAGCAGCGCTGGGCGCTGGCCGTGGGTGGGGCGGCGGCCGCCCTCGGCGCCGTGGGCACGCTGCTCGGCGCGGTGGCCTTCACCCGCTGACGGCCCGGTCGGTCAGGGGCCGGTCAGGCGGGACCACACCTGGTTGAGGTTGGCGGCTCCGTCGCTGCCGATGCGGCTCACGAAGGCCGTCTGGATCCCCGATGCGTGGGTGCGGCTCGCCGCCCGCACCGCCGAGAGCCCGGCCGGCGTGACGGCGGCGAGCCACCGGCGCCCGTCCTGGCCGTCGGGGAAGCGCTCCATCCAGCCCCTGCGCTCGAGGCGGTCCACCAGGCGCGTGATCCCGCTGGGGGTCAGCAGGGCCGCCTCGGCCAGCACCCCGAGGGCCAGTCGCCGCCGGGGGGCCTCAGCCAGGTGGCGCAGCGCCTCGTACTCCGTCAGCGTCATCCCGTGCCGCCGCTCCAGCTCCCCCCCGACCTGCCGGATCAGCAGATCGTGGGTCCGGCGCAGCCCAACCCAGGCCATCATCTCGTGGGAATCCGTCCGTCGCCTGTCTCCCATGAACACAAGCTAAACGGGACGGGCCCGAAACGCGGCCGCGTTCACCGCCCCTGATGGATCACCGTCGGGCGATCGGACTCAGGGATATCAGGGCCGACGCTCGTAGAGGTAGAAGCCCCGGCCCGTCTTGCGGCCGAGCAGGCCGGCCTCGACCATGCGCGACAGCAGCGGCGGGGGTGCGTAGAGCTGCTCCTTGAACTCGGCGTAGAGGCTCTCGGCCACGGCCATGGTGGTGTCGAGGCCGATCAGGTCGGCCAGGCGCAGCGGCCCCATGGGATGGGCGCATCCCTCGACCATGCCGGCGTCGATGTCGTCGGCGGTGGCGAAGCCCGACTCCATCATGCGGATGGCGCTGAGGATGTAGGGGATCAGCAGTGCGTTGACGATGAACCCGGCACGGTCCTTGGACTTGATGACGCGCTTGCCGAGGGCCACGTGGGCGAACTCCTCGGCCCGCTGGGCCGTCTGGGCCGAGGTGAGCAGCGACGTGACGAGCTCCACCAGACGCAGCACGGGCACGGGGTTGAAGAAGTGGATCCCGATGACCTGCGAGGGCCGCTGCGTGGCCATGGCCAGCTTCATGATCGGGATGGAGCTGGTGTTCGAGGCGAGCACGGCATCGGGGTCGGTGACGACCTCGTCCAGCCGTTCGAAGCACGCGACCTTGGCGGCCTCGCTCTCGACGATCGCCTCGACGACGAGCTGACGGTCGGCCAGGGCGTCGAAGTCGTCCGAGAACGACAGGAACGACAGGGCCCGCTCCCGCTCGGTCTCGCTCAGCTTGGACGCCGAGACGGCCCGGGCCAGGGACTGCTCGATCCGCCGCCGGGCGGCCTCGGCCGCTGCGGCGTTCACCTCGAGGACGATCGTGTCGCGCCCGGCGCGCGCACACACCTCCGCGATCCCCGAGCCCATGAGGCCCCCTCCGACGACGGCGACACGGTCGAATGCCATGCACCCAGTCTGCCCGGTGGGGGGCGGGCGACGGGTCCGCCCTTCGACGCGTGGGGGTTCCCGCGTTACCGTTCGCTCCGCCGTCCGGCCCCACGCGACCCCACCAGGAGCTGCCATGAAGGTGCAGATGACCGTCGCCGACTACCTCGACCGCGCCGTCAACGTGTACGGCGACCGCATCGGGGTCGTCGACGAGCCCGGTGTTCCGGGCGCGTTGGGCGAGCTGACCTACCGCAGCTTCGAGCGCCGGGTGCGGCGCATGGCCCGCACCCTGGAGGACCTGGGCATCGGCGAGGGCGACCGGGTCGCCATCGTCAGCCCGAACTCGGCGAAGTTCCTCATCTCGTTCTGGGGCACCAGCCGCTACGGCCGGGTGCTGGTCCCCGTGAACTTCCGGCTGAACGCCGAGGAGGTCCGCTACATCGTCGCCCACTCGGGGGCACGGGTCCTGCTCATCGATCCGGAGCTGCGCGAGCAGCTCGCCGGGGTCGAGTGCGAGCACAAGATCCATCTCGACGGCGTGGAGGACGCCGCCCTGTTCAGTGAGCTCGGCGACGACGAGCCCCAGCCCACGCCGTGGACACCGGACGAGGACGCCACGGCCACGATCAACTACACATCGGGCACGACGGCTCGGCCCAAGGGCGTGCAGATCACCCACCGCAACGCCTGGACCAACGCGGCCATCTTCGGCTGGCAGTCCGGCGTCAGCGACCGCGACGTCTACCTGCACACGCTGCCCATGTTCCACTGCAACGGCTGGGGCCAGGTGTACGCCGTCACGGGCATGGGGGGCCGGCACATCGTGCTGCGCAAGGTCGACGGGGAGGACATCCTCGCCCGGGTCCTGCGTTACGGGATCAACTTCCTGTGCGGTGCCCCGGCGGTCGTCGCCATGACGCTCGACGCCGCAGCCAAGCGGCGGGCCAACGGTGACGTCGTGCCCGGCGCCCACCTCGTCCGCATGGTCGTGGCCGGCGCCCCGCCCCCCACCAAGACGATCGAGCGGGTCGAGACCGAGCTGGCGTGGGAGTTCATCCAGATCTACGGCCTGACCGAGACCTCGCCGCTGCTCACCATGAACCGCCGCCGTGAGGAGTGGGACGGGCTCGACCCCGCCGAGCGGGCCCGCATGCTCGGCCGGGCGGGCGCCCCGGCCATCGGCGTCACGATCCGGATCAGCGACGAGGGCGAGGTGATGGCCCGGGCCAACCACGTCTTCGAGGGCTACTGGGAGCAGCCGGAGGAGACGTCCAAGGCCATCCGCGACGGCTTCTTCCACACCGGCGACGGCGGCTACCTCGATGGTGCCTACCTGGTGATCGCCGACCGCAAGAAGGACGTGATCATCTCCGGCGGCGAGAACATCTCGTCGATCGAGGTGGAGGACGCCATCTTCCAGCACCCCGCCGTGGCCGAGTGCGCCGTCATCGGCGTGCCCGACGAGAAGTGGGGCGAGACGCCCCTCGCCCTCGTCGTGCTCAAGCCCGGTGCGTCGGCCACGGAGGACGACATCATCGACTTCGTGCGTGGGCGCCTGGCCCACTTCAAGTGCCCGCGCCGGGTCGAGCTGCGCGACTCGCTGGCCCGAACGGCCACCGGCAAGCTGCAGAAGTTCAAGCTGCGCGAGCCCTACTGGTCCGGCCGCGACAAGAAGGTGAACTGACATGACGCATCGGTCGACCGCCCGCTCGCTGCGCACCATGGCGGTCGCGGCCGCTGCGATCGTGGGCTCCACCCTGGCCGGGCCGTCGGCCGATGCGCTGTCGATCAGCTTCGGCAACAAGCTCGACATGGGCAAGCTGCGCAGCGCCATCGAGGCGAACGCGAAGCAGGCGTACAAGGGCTTCCCGGTGGGCAAGGCGGTGTGCCCCAAGTCGCGGTCGATGAAGAAGGGTGACGTCTTCGACTGCACCATCCCGGTGTCCGACGGCATCCTCACCATCGCCGTCACCCAGTCCGACGCGAACGGGAACGCGCGCTTCGTCGCCAAGGAGGCGGTGCTCGACCTCGCGAAGGCCCGCACCTTCATCGCCACGCAGATCGAGCAGCAGACCGGGGTCGAGGCCGACGTCGACTGCGGCCGCACGAAGGTCAAGATGATCGCTCCCGGCAAGGTCCTGAGCTGCACGGCGACCGACGGGAGCGACACGCTGAAGGTCAAGTTGCTCGTGAAGGACACCTCGGGCAACGTCTCGATGTCAACCGAGTGACGCCCGGCGGGCCCGTCGCTCCTCGCTGTGAGCCAGGTTCTTCGTCGCCTCGCGGATCGTCAGCGCGCTGAACGTCTTCCGGTTCGCCTCGACGAACGCCGCCACCGCGGTGGGGTCGGTCCAGGCCAGGTCGCGCAGCGCCCACCCGATGGCCTTGCGCAGGAAGAACCGCGGGTCGTCGGCCCGTGCCAGGCACAGCCGGAACAGGCGCTCGCGGTCCGTCGCGCCCTTGCGGCCGAGCTGGTGCAGGATCGCCGCCCGCGCCACCCACATGTCGTCGTCGGCGACCCAGCGGTCCATCTCGTTCACGAGCTCGGGGTGGGCGACGACGAGCGCACCGACGGCATGGGCGAGGGTGTCGACGGTGTCCCACCACGACCTGGCGCGCACGAGCTCCTCGCACAGGCCCAGCCACTCGGCGGGTCCCCTCCGGGCGGCGGCGACGAGCCAGTCGGCGGCGACGTAGGCCAGCTCCCGCTCGGGCTCGCGCCACAGCGCCCGGCACACGGCGGGCAGGAGGTCGGCAGGTGGTCGCCCGAGTGGACGCACCGCCGAACGGCGTGCCGGCGTGGCCACCCCCAGGAACGGAGCGACGTCCTTCATGTAGGCCTGCATCGCCGGCGCCCGGCCGGCGTCGGCGACCGGTTCGAGCACGCCACGGACGGCGGCCACCCACCCGGCGGCGTCGAGCGCCGGGGTTCCGGCGGTGGCCATGTCAGCGAGCGACGTTGCGCTTGGGCTCGCCGGCGCGGTCGCGGCGGAGGTTGTCGAGGAAGATCGCCTCGACGGCGCGGCCGGTCCCCGGGACGGCCGCCGAGTTGTGCGGCGTGACGATCACCTTGGGCAGGTCCCACAGCGGCGAGTCGCCGGGAAGCGGCTCGACGGCGAACACGTCGAGCCCGGCGCCGCCGAGGTGGCCCGTGCGGAGCGCGTCGATCAGCGCCGGCTCATCGACCAGGCCGCCGCGCCCGACGTTGACGAAGAAGGCCCCCGGCTTCATGGACGCGATGATCTGCGCGCTGAAGATCCCCTTCGTGTCGTCGTTGAGGGGCAGCGCGGACACGACGTAGTCGGCGTCGCCGATGGAGGACGCGAGCGTGTCGAGCCCGGCGGTCGGGCAGGGGTCGTCCGGCGACGGCGTGCGCCGGACCGCGCGGACCTCCATGCCGAAGGCCTGGGCCACCTTCACCGTCTCGACGCCGATCGGGCCCATGCCGACCACCAGCATCCGGGCACCGTCGATGTCACGGTTCTGCCCCTGCTCCCATCGGTGCGCGCGCTGCGCATCGAGCCGCTCGAGCAGCCGGCGGCCGTGGGCGAGCACGTACAGCATCACGGTGTGGGCGATCGGCTTGGCGGCCGCGCCCGACGACGTCGTCAGCTCGATGCCGCGGTCGATGAGCGATCTGAACACCGGGTGGTCGACGCCGGCCGACATCGTGTGCAGCCAGCGCACCCCGGGCGCCCGCCGCACCGCGCCGATCACCGCGGCGCCCATGTCGGGGAACATGTCCATGCTCCAGAAGACGATGTCGACGGCGGCGAGGTCGGCGTCGCTCAGGCCGTCGCGCAGCACGAGCAGGTCGTGGCCGGGGGCGATGGCGCACAGCTCGGCGCCGCGGGCGGATGCCACGTGGGCCGAGACGAGGATCGAAGGGGCCATGGCGGTCGTCCTCAGAGGGGCAGGTCGCGTCGGATGAGCTTGCCGGAGGTGCTGCGGGGGATCTCCCGCACGACGAGCACCTTGGTCGGGCACTTGTACCGGGCCAGGTGCCGTCCGCAGAAGGCGATCACCTCGTCCTCGTCGACGAGACGGTCGGGCCGCGGCACGACGAAGGCCTTGACGGACTCTCCCGTGTGGGGGTGGGGCACACCCACGACGGCGGCCTGCTCGATCCCCGGGTGCAGGGCGAGCACCTCCTCCACCTCGGCGGGGTAGACGTTGAAGCCCGACACGATGATCAGGTCCTTGGCGCGGTCCACGATGCTGAGCAGGCCCCGGTCGTCGATCACCGCCAGATCACCGGTCCGCAGCCAGCCGTCGGGGGTCATGGCGCGGCGGGTGGCCTCGTCGTCGTGCCAGTAGCCGAGGAACACCCCGGGACCCTGGATCTGGATCTCGCCGGTGTCGCCGGCCGGGACGGGCTCACCGTCGGCGGGATCGACCAGGCGGATGCGGGTGCCGGGGAGGGGTGCCCCGATCGTCCCCCGCACCGGCGGGTTGGTGGCGGCCGTCGCTGCTGCGCACGTCTCCGTGAGCCCGTAGCCCTCGCCGATCTCCAGCCCGAACCGGTCCTGGAACTCGCCGGCCACGACCGGGTCGAGCTTGGATGCCCCGCTGGCAGCCAGGCGGACCGTGGCGAAGGCGTCACCGGCGGCGTCCACGGGGGGCAGGTGGGCCCACGCCTCGTACATCGGTGGCACACCGGCCACGACGGTGACCCGGTGGTTGCGGATGGACTCCAGGCTGGAGACCGGGTCGAAGCGCTGCACGAGCAGCACGCAGGACCCGACGCGGGCGGCCAGGCCGAGCACCATGTTCAGACCGAAGACGTGGAACAGGGGCAGGACGCCGAGGATCACGTCGTCGGGACGCAGGGCCTGGTCGGGCCGGGACTGCACGGCCTCGAGCACGCTGCGCAGGTTGCCGTGGGAGAGCATCGCCGCCTTGGGTGAGCCGGCCGTTCCCGAGGTGAACAGCAGGGCGGCCAGGTCGGCGTCGGCGCGGTCGGCGACGGGCATGGGCGCCGCCAGCAGGAGGTCCTCGAACGGCCGGGTGTCGGGAAGGCCCACGCCCTCGGGGGCGAACACGGTCGAGATCCCGCACGCCTGCCGGTCGACGGCGCCGAACGCAGCCTCCGCCGTGGGGCCCACGAACACGGCGCAGGGCTGCACGTCGGCCAGCTCCCGCTGGAGCTCGGCGGTGGGGCTCTGCGGGTTGACGGGCACGGCGACGGCACCGGTGCCGATCACCGACCAGTAGGCGACGGCGAAGTACCAGTTCGACGTGAGGGCGATGGCGACCCGGTCCCCGGGCCGCACGCCGGCCTCCGCCAACCCGCCCCGCACCGCCGCGACCTGCTGTTGGAGGGCGCCGTAGGTGACGGTCTCCCCCATCGAGATGAGGGCCCGGGCGTCGGGGTCGGCGGCATCGAGCAGGGTCGCCAGGTTCATGTGGGTTCCTTCCCGCCGGCGGCTCAGCCGGCCGTGGTGCTGTCGGGGGCCGGGGTGCTGTCGGGGGCCGGGGTGCTGTCGGGGGCCGGGGTGCTGTCGGGGGCCGCGGTGCTGTTCGTGGCGATGCTCGTGGCGATGCTCGTGGCGATGCTCGTGGCGATGCTCGTGGCGACGGTGCTGGTGGTCCGCGTCGGGGTGCCGCCCCCGACCCGGAACACGATCTGGAGCGTGGCCGCGGCCAGCAGGGTCAGCAGGAGCAGCCCGATGGTGATGGTGGTCGCCGGTCGCATGGCCCGCCAGTCTGGTCGACCGTCAGCTCCGTCGCGGCGGCGACAGCGTCACCGGTCGCGGCCCGGGGCCGCCCGGGGCCTGCCCGTCGGCCGGACCGAGCCGCACCTGGGTGCCGGCCACGAGGCCCAGTTCGGCGGCGGCCGAGCGCCGGTCGAGGCAGATGGCGACGAGCCCGTAGGAGTCCGTCACCAGACCGATCTCCCCGGGCCGGATGGCGGCGAAGTGGGGGACGCGCCGGGCGGAGCGGACCCGTTCGCCGAGGTGGAGCGCCACGACGTCGGCGTCACGATCCGAACCGGCGGGCCCGGTCAGGGCGTCGAGATCCTCGGGGCCGACGTTGAGCTGGGCGTTGCCGTAGGTGTCGACCCACAGCACCTCGGCGTGGAGCCCGTCGTCCTCGACACGGCTGAGCGCGAGCATGCCCGGTGTCAGCCCGGACGGGTCGATCGGGGTCCCGACCTCCTCGAGCGTCGACCCGGTCGCCAGGTGGGCTGCGACGGGAGCGAAGATGTCGCGGCCGGCGAACGTGGGCCCGGGAGCGGGCAGGTGGAGCCCGGTGTCGGTCAGCTCGACGGCGGCGGTGGCCCCGCCGAGCATGGCGACCGCCGGCGCCAGCAGGCCGTTGTCGGGCCCCACCAGCACCATGTCGCCGGCGGCCACGGCGATGGCCCGGCGGGCCGACCCCACCCCGGGGTCGACGACGGCGAGCACCACGCCGTCGGGCAGGTACTGGATGGCCCGGCTCAGCGTGAGACCCCCGGCGCGCACGTCGAAGGCCGGGACCTGATGGGTGACGTCGATCAGCCGTGACGCCGGGGCGATCTGGCTGAGGACTCCCTTGACGACCCCGACGAACTCGTCGGCCAGGCCGTAGTCGGTGAGCAGCGAGATGGGCAGGCTCATGGACGGGGCGGCTCAGGCGCCGAGCTCGCGCGACCGTGCGGTGGCGGCATGCACGGCGTCGATGAGCGCAGCACGCACCGCCCGCTGCTCGAGCACCCGCAGACCCGCCGCCGTGGTGCCCCCCGGCGAGGTGACGTTGGCGCGCAGCACGGCGGCGTCGTCGGCCGACTCCGACAGCAGCCGGGCCGATCCCAGGAGCGTCTGGACCGCCAAGGTGGTGGCGGTGGCCCGGGGCAGGCCGACCGAGACCCCGGCCTCGACGAGCGCCTCGGCGATCAGGAACACGTAGGCGGGCCCCGAACCCGACAGGCCGGTCACGGCGTCGAGCGCCGCCTCGGGGACCTCCTCGACCAGTCCGACGGCCCCGAGGAGGGTGCGGGCCCAGGCGGTGTCGGCGGGCCCGGCGGTCGAGCCGGCGGCGATGGCCGAGGCCCCCGCGCCCACGAGCGCCGGGGTGTTGGGCATGGATCGAACCACCGCGGGG
>JBIKWW010000278.1:0-5311 GCA_044356125.1 Acidimicrobiia bacterium | reverse complement strand
CGACAGCGACGCGTGGTGCTGCCGGGCACACGCCGGGCCGGCGGTCCCCGACTTGGCCACATGGACCTCGTCGACGGTGTCGAGCTCGGCGGCCGCGTGCAGGGCCAGGAGGTCGGTGAGCCCGGGCATGAAACCGGCGCCCACGACGAGCGACAACCCCTCGGTGGTGGCCTCGTCGTCGAGCTCGAGCAGCTGTTCGACATCGGCCAGATCGTCCGAACACGACACGACGTGACAGCCTGTGCGGAGCAGGCGCGCCGCCGTGGCGGCATGCGGGGCGGGCGTGGCCAGCACGACGACCGAGCCGCGGACGGCGCCGGACACGGCTTCCGCCACGGACGCGACCTGGGCACGCGATCCGAGCACCGCTCCCAGACGGGCGGCCACCTCGGGGATCTCGTCGACGAGCACGAGTTCGTCCACGCCGGCCACCGTCAGGAGCTGACGCGAGGCCCGGCTTCCGACCGTGCCGCATCCGAGGACCAGGACCTTCATCTCAGGACCCGCATCTCAGGACCCGCATCTCAGGACCCGCATCTCAGGACCCGCACGTCGACCGGACCCGAGGGAACCGAGGCTGGATCAGCGAAGGTCGGGGCCACTCAGCTCACGCCAGCCACCGCTCTGCGGCGGGGTCCCGCCCGAACCGCGCAGTCGAACCGCGGCGGCAATGAGACCGGCGATGCCGAGGGCAGCCAACGCACGGCGGATCGCGCTCACGTGGGGCTAGCTGGAATCGAACCAGCGACCTTCACATTATCAGTGTGACGCTCTAACCAACTGAGCTATAGCCCCGTTCAGGGGACGTCACTGTAACGCGGGATCGGGGCCCGTTCGCCCCGTCAGGATCCGGGCTGGGTGAACCAGTCGTCATCGCCCGAACCGCCGGCCGCTCCCGCCCGGGGCGGACCCGGCACGGGGTCGGACACCGGACGGGCGGCCCCCACCCGGACCCGGGGCCCGGGGGGCGAGGCCGGACCCGGTTCGGGACGGGGAGCTCGAGCAGCCGGACGGGAGACGGCGCCGGACGGACGCCCGCGACCGTCCTGACGGACGGGGACCCCGACCCCTTCCATGATCACGGTGATCTCGGCGTCGGCATCGTTCTCGGGACCGGCTGCGCGGCGGACGCCGCCGGCCCGCGACGCCGGATGCGACCGCCGACGCAACCGGCGACCGGTCCGGACGGCGACCGCCGGTTCCCCGGCGGGCAGCTCCTCGAGCTCGATGGAGCGCACGATCGGCGCGCGGTCCTCGATCACCGAGATGATGAGACCCCCGAGCAGCCCGGAGACGACGTTGTAGAGCGCACCGGCGAGCACCGTGCCCACCGTGGCCAGCAGCACCAGGGCCAGGCCCGCCGGGACCAGGGCGCCGAGCAGGGCCCGTCCGTCGACGGCGAAGTCCTCGGCGAAGCCGATCTCGCCCAGGAACGAGGTGAAGCGGTCGATCAGGCCACTGCGGTTGCCCACGTTGTAGAGGATCACCCCGGCCCCGAGCGTGGTGGCGAAGGAGACGAGGTGGAAGACGAAGCCCACCCGGGCCAACGGCCACAGCTCGATGCGGCGGATCTGGCGGCGGACCCTCACTCCTCGGCGACGGCGGGTCCTGGCCACGCCCGGAGGCTAACCGCAACCACCCCTCGCCTCCGGGCGCGGCGGGCCCGCCGTCATCGCCGGGCCGGGTCGGTGCGCACCACCGGATCGACCGGATCGTCGGGGTTGCCGGGGTCGGGGTCCGGATCGGCGGACGGCGCGTCGATCCGGGCCCGGGCCGACGCCTCGGCCGAGCCCAGGCGCACGGTCACGTCGACGTCACCGCCCCCGAGCTCGAGGTAGGCGATCAGCTCGGCGCCGTTGGCCTCGGCCAGACGCCGGGCGGCGGCCCGGCCCTCGGCCGCGCCGGCGAGCGCCGCGGCATCGGCCGCGGTCTGGGCCCGAGCCCGGTCCGTGGCCGGGACGGCCTGTCGGGCGATGACGACGACGATGCAGCCGAACAGGACCATGAGCGCGGCCACGAGGGGCAGCGCCGAGCCCCGCTCCGCAGGGCGAAGCGACGCACGCAACGGGACCTCCTTCGTCGGAGGCGGGTGGGAACGGAGGGTCGTTCAGTCGGTGTCGGACGCGCCGAGCACCTTGGCGACCGAGGCGACGCTCTGTCCGGCGTCGAGCTTCTGGACCCGCACCCCGGTGGCGTCGCGGCCCTGGGAGGAGATCTCCCGGACGGCCATGCGGGCCGTGACCCCGCCGTCGGAGATCACCAGGATCTCGTCGTCGAGCTCGACGGTGAAGGCCGCCACGACGTGACCCCGACGGACCGGAAGCTTGATGGCGATCACGCCCTGGCCACCGCGACCCTGGAGGTTGAAGCGGTCCACCTTCGTGCGCTTCCCGAAGCCGCCATCGGTGATGAGCAGGATGTCGGTGGCATCGGTGACGGCATCGCAGCTCACGACCTCGTCGCCGGGCTTCATCTTCATGCCCCGCACCCCGGCGGCCGCCCGACCCATGGGCCGGACCTCGTCCTCCTGGAACCGGATGGCGATGCCCATGCGACTCACGATGAGGATGTGGTCGGACCCGGTGGTCTGGATGACCTTCACGAGCTCGTCGTCGTCACGGATGTTGAGGGCGATGATCCCCGACCGCAGCGACGAGTCGTACTCGCTCATCAGCGTCTTCTTCACCTGACCCTGCTTGGTGCAGAAGAACAGGTAGCGGTCCTCGCCGTAGGTGCGGGCGTCGATGACGGCCTCGATGCGCTCGTCGGGCGCCAGGGGCAGCAGGTTCACGATCGCCGTGCCCCGGGCGGAGCGGTCCTTGATCGGGATCTCGTGGGCCTTGAGGCGGTACACCCGGCCCCGGTTGGAGAAGAACAGCAGGTACTGGTGGGCCGTGGTGGTGACGATGTGGGTGACGTAGTCGTCGTCCTTCAACTTGGCCCCGGCCACGCCCCGACCACCGCGGCCCTGGGTGCGGAACGTGTCGGCCGGCATGGCCTTCACGTAACCCACCTTGGACATCGTGATCACGAGCTCCTGGTCCTCGATGAGGTCCTCGATGCTCATGTCACCCGGATCGAAGGCGATGACCGACCGTCGCGGTGTGGCGAACTCGGCCCGGATGGCGGACAGCTCGGACTTGATGACACCACGGAGCTTGGCGTCGTCGGCCAGGATCGACTCCAGCTCGGCGATGACGGTTCGCAGCTCGCCGAGGTCGCGCTCCAGCTCGATGCGCGACAGCCTGGTGAGGCGCCCGAGCGGCATCTGCAGGATGTCCTCGGCCTGGAGCTCGCTGAAGCTGAACGGGTCCGACATGAGGCCGCTCTTGGCTGCGGCGCGGTCCTCCGACGCCCGGATCATGGCGATGATGGCATCGATCACGTCGAGCGCCTTGACCCGGCCCTCGAGGATGTGGGCCCGCTTGTTGGCCTCGTCGAGGCGGAACTGGGTGCGCCGGGTGACGATCTCGACCTGGTGCTCGATGTAGGCCTGCAGCGCCTGCTTGAGGTTGATCGTCCGCGGCACCCCGCCGACGAGCGCCACCATGTTCACACCGAAGCTGGTCTGCAGCTGCGTGTGCTTGAAGAGGTTGTTGAGCACGACGTTGGCCACGGCGTCGCGCTTGAGGTCGATGATGAGGCGGGTCTTGCCGCCACTGGAGCCGTCGTTGACGTCGGCCACGCCCTGCAGCTCACCGGAGTCGACGAGCTCGGCGATGCGCTCCTCGATGGCCGAGCAGCTCGCCTGGTAGGGCAGCTCGGTCACCACGATCTGGCTGCGCCCACCCTTCAGCTCCTCGATCTCGGCGACGGCGCGCATCTTGATGGAGCCCCGGCCGGTGCGGTAGGCGTCCATGATCCCGGCACGGCCCAGGATGAGGGCTCCGGTGGGGAAGTCGGGCCCCTTCACGAAGCCCATCAGCTCGTCGACGTCGGCCTCGGGGCGGTCGATGAGGTGGGTCACGGCATCGATGACCTCACCGAGGTTGTGGGGCGGGATGTTCGTCGCCATGCCCACGGCGATGCCCTGGCTGCCATTGACGAGCAGGTTCGGGAAGCGGCTCGGCAGGACCGTCGGCTCGGTGTTCGAACCGTCGTAGTTGGGGACGAAGTCGACCGTCTCCTCCTCGATCCCCGCCATCATCTGCATGGCCAGGTTGGCCAGCCGGCACTCGGTGTAGCGCTCGGCGGCCGGGCCGGCGTCGGGTGAGCCGAAGTTGCCGTGACCGTCGATCAGCGGGTGACGCAGGGAGAAGTCCTGCGCCATGCGGGCGAGCGCCTCGTAGATGGCGCTGGTTCCGTGGGGGTGGAACTTGGAGGCCGTGTCGCCGGTGACGCGGGCGCACTTCACGTGGTTGCGGGCCGGCGTGAAGCCGTTGTCGAACATGTCCCACAGGATGCGGCGGTGCACCGGCTTGAGGCCGTCGCGCACGTCGGGGAGGGCCCGGCTGATGATGACGGACATGGCGTAGTCCAGGAAGGACCGCTCCATCTCCTCCTGGATCTCGATCGGTTCGACCGAGTCGAACTCCAACGGTTCCTGCGTCGACATGGTTCCCTAGAAAGTGGCAGTCAGTGTGTCAGAAGTCGAGATTGCGGACATCGCGGGCGTTGGAGACGATGAACTCCTTGCGGGCCTCGACGTTCTCGCCCATGAGCACGCTCATGATCTCGTCGGCGATGGCGGCCTGCTCGACGGTCACCTGCAGCAGCGTGCGCTTGGTCGGATCGATGGTGGTGTCGCGCAGCTCGTCGAAGTCCATCTCGCCGAGGCCCTTCAGCCGGTAGAACTCCAGCTTCCGGTTCGGGTGCTCGGCGATGAAGGCCGCCTTGGCCGCATCGTCTTTCAGGTACACCTTCTCCTTGTTGACCACCGTCGAGTACAGCGGCGGCTGGGCGATGTACACGAAGCCGGCCTCCACCATGGGCCGCATCTGGCGGAAGAAGAACGTCAGCAGCAGCGTGCGGATGTGGGCACCGTCGACGTCGGCATCGCAGAGCGCCACGATCTTGTGGTAGCGGCACTTGTCGACGTTGAAGTCCTCGCCCACCCCGGCCCCGATCGCCGTGATCAGTGCCTGGATCTCGTTGTTCTTCAGCATCTTGTCGATCCGGGCCCGCTCGACGTTGAGGATCTTTCCCCGGATGGGCAGGATCGCCTGGGTGACCGGGTTGCGGGCCGCCACCGCCGAGCCGAGCGCCGAGTCGCCCTCCACGATGAACAGCTCCGAGTCGCGCGGATCCTTGCCCGTGCAGTCCTTGAGCTTGCCCGGAAGGCCGGCGCCGGTGAGGCCGGTCTTGCGCCGGA
>JBIKWW010000277.1:0-5312 GCA_044356125.1 Acidimicrobiia bacterium | reverse complement strand
CACCGGAGGAACCGTACAGCGGGGGCTCGGAGTGCAGGCGGACGTCTCAGCTCGGGTGTCCGGGCATCGGGCGTGGGCGCACGGTGGCGCCATCGGCGACGTCCCGTGCGAGCTGGTCGGGTTCGGCGAGCGGATGGTGATCGCCGGGGCCCATCGCGATCGCCGCCTCGAACTCTCGAAGGACGCGATGGGCCCGCTCTTCGTCACGATGGGGTGAGAACCGCCGAGTGATGCGATCGTGGGCGGCGATGACGGGCCGTGCGGCTGGGACCACGAAGCGCCATCGATCAGGGGTGATGCCGAGCTGATCGACGATCTCGGGCGGCTGCCAAGCGGCCAGCAACCCGTAGGAGAGTCGCTTGCGGCGTTCGACCGTCATGAACCGGGCGACCGCCGGCGGGAGCACGTCGTAGCCGCCCAGGGACTCTTCGCAGCTGAAGTCCACGATGCCGCGCACGATGCGGCGGCAGGAGTCGTCGGCGGGAGTCTCCAGGAGCCCGTGCAGCTCGTGCTTGGTTCGTGCGTCAGCCTCGTCCGTGTGGAGGATCGCCTCAGGCACACCGATGACGTGGCCGACGTAGCGGGTCAGCGCGAACAGATCGGCGCGCTCACGATCGGAGAGGCGGACGCCGGAGCGTGCGAGCGAGTCGACGACCTCGACGCCGAACTGGCCGGCCTGCGTGTCCATGGCGTCGAAGTCGTTGATGGGGATCCCCCAGTCGGCCCAGTCCCACGCGGCCGATCGCGACAGCACGTGGCGGACGGTGGCGTGGATCATGCGGACGCGGGCGGTCATCGCGAAGCCCTCGCCGAAGCGCGTCATCGCACCGGGCGCGTAGGCCCGAGCCACGAAGCGGAAGCTCTCGACGAGCCGCTGGCCGATCTGGTCGCGGCTCGTCATGCGACCGCTGAACAGGACCGGCCGGCTCGCCGCATAGCCGGTGAAGCCGACGGCCACGACCGAGTACGCCAGGATCATCGGCACGAGCGGGCCGGCACGCCAGAAGGCCACGGCACCGCGATGGAGCTGATCGTGGTCGACCCAATCGGGCTCGCGATCGAAGTGGTCGAAGAGCGCGACGAGTGAATCGGCTGGCTCGTCGAGGGCGTCGATGCCGTGCTCGAGCGCCGTCTCGAACATGCGCCATCCGCTGTTGCGCGACGGGTGACGGAAGTCCTTGAAGGCGCGGTAGGCGAGGTCATCGGCTCGAAGGCAGTGATCGGCCATGCACCGCACCAGGGCCGGGTCGAACCGGTTCATCGCCTCATCGACATGGCGGAGCCTGCCGAGCTGCAGGGGCTCCGGGAGCCCGTCGGGTACGTCCTCGCACCGCGGGGCCTCGGGGCGGCCAGGCATGCTCAGCCGCGCACGGTTGCCGCGGCGTCGAGCGTCGCGGTCTGATCGGGAAGCAGCGTCGCGGCCCACTCCATCACGGCGAATCCGCGGCGTCCGCCGGCCTCGACGCTGGAGATGGCGTTGTTGTCGTAGCGGTTGCGGCCCGAGTACGGCAGGTACATGGGCCAGTGCTGCTGGGTGCGACCGTGGACCACGAGGTCGATCCCCTCGCCGTAGGTGACGGTGCTCGTGTCGTAGCTGCCCAGCCCCGGTGACGGCGCGAACGTGGCGCCGACCTCCCGTGTAAAGCGAACGCCCTGCTCGTCGGCGACCGCCCCGATGCCGACCACCCCCGAAGGAGTCGGCAGACCGATGGCGTTCGCGAACGTGCGGCCGTCGTCGAGACAGGTCGCCGTCCAGAACGCGCGGAAGTCGTTGTGCTCGTAGCGCACTCCCCAGGAGTGGTCGCGCACGAACAGCCCGGAGCCTGAACGTTCGACGTCGCCCACCCGAAGCCGGCCTGACCAGGTGCCGCCCTGCTCGTAGTGGGCCTGGTCGCCCATCTGGGGCGCAGCACGGTCGCGGCGGAGCTCGGCGGTCATCTGCGCGAGCGCCGGCGCGAAGTCCACGGGCGGCAGCGTGCTGTGCAGCATGACGTCCGCCTGCACCGCCACGTCACCGCCGGGGTGGGCGGCGATGAAGCCGAGCGGGCCCGGATCGGCAGCACCCGTGAAGGCGATCCGCATCGAGATCTCGCGGAACGCAGCTGCGATCACGACGTCGACACCCGCAACCGTGCGGTCATCCGCGAAGGGCCCCGTCAGCGTCGCCGACGCACTGCGACCGCCCGCCCGCACGACGATGCGCGCCTCTTGCACGGCGTCGTCGGGCACGCGTTGCACGTGCATCATCAGCCCGTCGGTCGTCGCCGTGTCCCAGAGGATGAAGAACAGGTTCTCCTGCCACCGGGCAGGACCGGACCGGGGCCGCGGGTGCAGAAGTTCGTCGCGGTCGGTGAGAGTCATCGCAACGCCCCGTCGGCCCGTTCGATCACGGTGACGGTGCCGGCCGACCCGTCGACGCTGATGAGGTCACCGGTCACGATGCGCTGCGTGCCGTTGCCCGTGCCGATCACGCAGGGGACGCCCAGCTCCCTCGCGACGATCGCGCCGTGGCTGGCGGGCCCGCCGATGTCGATCACGAGCGCATCCGCGAGCAGGAACATCGGCGTCCAGCTCGGATCGGTGAACCGGCACACGAGCACTTCGCCCGGGTCGAGGGGTGCCGCGTCGTTCGGGTCGAGCACCACGCGTGCCCGGCCCGTGACCGTCCCTGGCGACCCAGCGGCCCCGGTGACGCGGTCGGCGTCTCGTTCGGAGCCCGGCGCGGCGGTCGCGCCATCGCGGTCGGCCGCCTCGCCGGCTGCACCGACGGTCGGTTGCGGGGTGCCGCTGAAGGTCACCGGCAGCAGCAGCTGGCGGTGACGCTCCCGACGGGCGCGCCGCACCCGCACGAGCTCACGGGTGTCGGATCGGGCCGATCCGGCCAGCAGCGGCCCGAGCTCGTCGATGGTGAGGAAGAAGACGTCGTCGACCTCATCGAGGGTGCCCGCATCGACGAGCGCCCGACCGGCTCTGCGCGCCGCGGCCCGTCCGCCGTCGAGGGCCATCAGGAACGCGGCCTTGCTCAGCTCGTTGGCCCGGGTGCTGTCGACGAGCGCCGCTGCGGCCTTCCGCGCCTTCGCCCGCCTTCGTTTCGGGAGCGCGGCGACCAGCGCATCGAGCGCCTCGACGCGGGCCGTGCCCCCCGCCGCCTCCCGGCTCGCTGGACGCTGCGAATCGGGACGCTTGCTGAGCGAGGCCACGAGATCGAGCAACGGCGACGGGTCCTCCCGCCAGGACCGGGTGAACAGATTGCCCTCGTTGGGCCCGTGGAAGCCGTGGCGGCCGACGAACACATCCATGTCGAGCTGACCCCGGCTCACCTGCCACAGGTCGTCGGCCAACTGCACCTCGGTCACCCCGCCGAGACCCGCAAGGACGCCGAGCAGCAGATCGGGGCGTCCGGCCGAGTCGGCGAGCTTCGCGAGCGCGGCCTGCGACGCCATGAGCACGAAGCGGCCTCGGCAGTGGATCTCGAACGCCTCTCCGTATCTGGCGGCTGCGTCGCGCAGGCTTGCCAGGGGGTCGGTGCCACCACGCGCGTCGCGGACGTCGCGCTCCCACCACGCCCGCATCCTGGGCGAGAGTGCGGCCTGGTCGCGCGGCGTGCTCCGCATGGCCAGCACGCCCTTGACGACGATCGCCGGCAGCCGGGACCGCCGGCTCGCGTCGGGCTGACCCGGCCGGACCTTGCCGCACAGGTCGCGTTCGAAGTCGTCAGCACTGACGCCGGGAAGGCTCCCGAACAAGGGACGCAGCAGGTCGACGTTGAGGGCAGGCCGACCGTAGAAGTACCCGGTCATCAGCTGATTGACGTCGGAGGGGACGGCGAGGTCGCGACGGCCCAGGATCCCGAAACGGTGGTACGCGCGGCGTGCCGCAGCTTCGCCCATCGGCCCCCAGAAGCTCCAGCACATCGGTGAGAGCACATCGGGCGTCGCCTCCCCGATGTTCGCCGACGTCCAGTAGCGCGACGGCTCGGACTCGGCGTGCGTGGGATCGCTGACGGTGTTGGTGTCGTCGCTCACGGGTGCGCTCATGACCGCACCTCGACCCGGAACAGGGCCCGAGCCGTCTCTGCGACGACCTTGGCGGCGACGGTCCTGTCCAGCCCTGCCGTCATCTCGGCGGCGACGTGCTGCGAGTTGGGCCACGAGGAGTCCGTGTGGGGGAAGTCGACCTCGTACATCACGTTGTCGACACCGATGTGATCGAGCAGGGTCAGGCCCACCGGGTCACGGAAGAACGTGCACCAGATCTGCCTCCGGAAGTAGTGGCTCGGCGGCTCGGGCATGGCGTCGGCGGTGATGTTCGTGAAGCCGGCGCCCCGCATCTCCTGCCACACGAAGTCCGCTCGTGACAGGACGTAGGGAACCCAGGCGAGCTGCGACTCGGCGAGCACGATGCGCAGATCCGGGATCTTCGGGAGCAGCCCGCTGAACAGCCAGTCCGTGAGCGCGTAGCCCGCGTTGAACGACGCCATCACGTTGGGCACTGCGCCGGCTGCGTCCTTCGCCAGCATCGGGAAGCCGCCCGTGCCGATGTGCAGCGACAGGACGAGCCCACCCGCTGCGCATTCGCGGAACAGTCCATCCCAGCACCCGGAGAAGATGGACGGCTGCCCGAGGAGGTGCGGCGCTTCCGAGAAGGAGATGCTCCGGAACCCGAGATCGGCCAGCCGCCGCGCCTCGGCCTCGGCGAGCTGGGGATCCCACAGCGGCACGATGCCCATGGGAACGAGACGTCCGCCCGAGTCGCCGCACCACTCCTCGAGGATGAAGTCGTTGTAGGCGCGGATGCAGGCGAGCGCGACGTCCTTGTCGTTCGCCAGCGAGAACGTCTGGCCGCAGAAGCGGACGAACATGTTCGGGTAGCAGACTGATGCCTCGATGCCGGCTTCGTCCATCGCATCGAGTCGGGCAGACGGGTCGTAGCAGGCGCGGTGCAGGTCGTCGTAGGTCACGATGCGTCCGTCGATCTCCTCGCGAGGGCACCCCGCAGCGGCAGCGATGCGGACCAGCGGTATCCGCTTCCCGTCGAAGTGCCACACGTCGCCGAGCCGACCGCTGTCGTCCGGTACGAATCTCAGATCGCCGGCGCCGAGGTCGACCCTTCCCCGGAGGCGTTCGATGCGTGGCGCCAATTCACGGAGCCGGGCAGGGACACGATCCTGGAATGCGTGTGCAGGCACCTGCACGTGATCGTCGGGTGACACCAGACGGGGGATCGCGCTCATCCGCCCTCCTCAGAGCTGTGACGTGTGACAATAAATGTCGCACGTCACGCGACGCGCCGTCAATCTCGGTGGGGTTGGT
>JBIKWW010000276.1:0-5315 GCA_044356125.1 Acidimicrobiia bacterium | reverse complement strand
GATCAGCTCATGGCCGTCGCCGCCCGGTTGTTCGCCGAGCGCGGTTACCACCCCACCTCGGTGTCCGACATCGTCGATGCCGCTGCGGTGGGCAAGGGCGTCTTCTACTGGTACTTCGAGTCCAAGGAACAGCTCTTCAACGACATCCTGAAGGCGGCGCTCACCGATCTGCGGCGACGCCAGCAGGCCGCCATCGGCACCGAGCCCGATCCGGTCCGCCGCATGGAGCTGGGAACCACCGCGTCGATGCACTGGTACTCGCGCAACCGCCACGTGCTCAACCTGTTCAGCTTCGCCGCCTCCGAGGACGCCTTCGCCGAGACGATGCGCCGTGGCCAGGAGAACGCCGTGCTCGACGCCCAGCGCCACGTGGAGGACGCCATCGCCCGCGGGCTCGTGCCCGACGCCGACCCCCTGATCGTCACCCACGCCATCCTCGGCGTGATCGACCATCTGGTCCGCCGGTTCGTCATCGAGCGGGGCGCCGACCCCGAGGAGATCGCCGCTGCGGCCATCTCCTTCATCCGCTCCGGGATGCTCGGCGCCGTCGGCGCGTCGGTCTGACCGCACCGACACGCTCGCTCAGGCAGACGTCGTCTGCGCGTCCCGGGCGGCGATCGCCGCTCCGATGGCGGCGGCCGGGACGCCGAGCGTCGCCGTGGCGACCGCAGGGATCTGGCGGTGAGCCCCGGCCCGGCCGAGGTGACCGGCGATCCGTGCGCCGAGCCCCTCCAGCATCACCGGCGCAGCGGCCAGCGCCGGGCCGCCACCGATGACGATGCGGTCGGGGTCCAGGATCATGACGAGGTCCGCCAGACCCCGGGCGATGACGTCGGACCAGTTCAGCACGACGCCACGCGCCGCCGGGTCGCCGTTGCGGGCGGCGGCGACGGCCTCCTCGGCGGACCCGAGCCCGGCGGCCGCGGCGGCACGGGCCAGGGCGGTACCGCTCGCCACCGTCTCCCAGCAACCCACGCGGCCGCAGATGCAGGGCAGGCCGGAGGGGTCGACGACCACGTGCCCGAGCTCGCCGGCGAAACCATGGGCCCCCCGCACGGGGCGTCCTGCGCTCAGGAAGGCACCGCCGATCCCCGTTCCGAACCCGACGAACAGCAGATCGGGGGCCCCGTAACCGGCACCGGCCCGGTGTTCGGCAATCGCCGCCGCCGTGTTGTCGTTGCCGACGTGGACGGGGAGTCCGATGCGGGACTCCAGCTCGCCGGCGACGTCGAGGTCCACGACTCCGGGGAGATGGGGCGCGAAGCGCAGCACCCCGGCGGCGGTCACCAGCCCGGGCATCCCGACGCCGACAGCGACGGCGTCGGGCCGATCCCGTCGGCACTGCTCGACGGCCTCGGCGAGGGCATCGAGCACGTCAGCCGCGCCGGTCCCCGGGGTGGGGCGGACATGGCGACCGAGGATGCGGTGGGAGGCGTCGACAACGACCGACAGGCACTTCGATCCGCCCATGTCGACCCCGATGGTGACGGTCCCATCGGGGCCCGGGGGGGCCACCACCGCCGGGTCAGGCGCCAGGTCAGGCGCCGGCGTGGAGCTGGTCGACGCGGGCGCGCAGCTCGCGCAGGGCCGTCCCCATGATCTTGCCCTCGGCGCGCCGCTTCACGAAGCCCGGAATGGGCACGACGAGCTCGACGGCCAGCTCGTAGACGACGTCGGTGCCGCCGTCGGGGGCGGGAGTGAACACGTAGCGGCCGTCGAGGGCGCGCATGATGTCGCCCTCGATCAGCTCCCAGGCGATCACCTGGCGGGTGCCATCGACGGGTTCGGGGTAGCTGTAGCGGAGCGTGTAGCTGGCGCTGCGACCCATGGCGGCGGCCCGGTAGCCGACCACCGTGGCCCGGCCGTGATCGTCGCGTTCGACGATCGACACCGCCTTGATGTCGTGGGCCCACTCGACGTAGCGCTCGTAGTCGAGCGCCACCCGCAGGACCTCAGCCATCGGTGCGTTCAGCACCGCGTGCTCGTTGGCGTGCTCTCTCGTCATGCTGGCCATGCTCCCCGGCTCACCCTAGTACCGCCCGCTCCGCTGACCGCATCATGGTCCCTCAACCGGCGCCGCCACCCCTCGTTCGAGGTCGAGCAGCACGTCGTCGAGGCGGGCGGCGAGCACGTCGTAGGTGAGCTCGGTCTCGCAGCGTCGGCGTCCGGCGTCGCCGAGCCGGGCGCGGAGGTCGGCGTCGGCGAGCAGGGTGCCGAGGGCGTCGGCGGCGCCACCGGCGCGGACCGGCGGCGCCACGATCAGCCCCGTCCCCTGATGGACGACGGCATCGACCACTCCCCCGGACATGCCGGCCAGCACGGGCACCCCCGAGGCCGACGCCTCGACGAACACGATGCCGAAGCCCTCCTGTTCCAGCCCCAGCCACCGGTTGCGGCAGCACATGGCGTACACGTCGGCTGCAGCGTAGAGATCGGCGAGGTCCGCGTCGGGCAGGCGCCCGAGGAAGCGCACCGCCAGGCCGCTGCGCCGGGAGGCCCGCTCGGCGATGCGCTCGAGGCGTCGACGGTCGCGTCCCGCTCCGCTGATGGCCACGGTCAGACCGGGGTGGGCGGGGGCCTGGCGGGCAGCAGCCCGGATCACCGTGTCGTAGCCCTTGCGCGGGACGAGCCGGCTGGCGCCGACCACGAGCAGCCCCTCACCGGGGAGCGGTAGGCCGAGCCGGGCTCGGATCGCGGCCCGCTCATCGGCCGACCGGGGCCGGAACCGCCGCACGTCGACCCCGGGAGGGATGACCGTGGCCGGCCGAGCGGAACGCACGACCCGCTGACCTTCGGCCAGGGGGTAGTTCCCGGCCGCCACCAGGTGCGCGGCATGCCCGACGGCATGGGCCAGGGCCTGGCGGGTGCCGGGCAGCCGCCCGGGGATGGTGACCTCGGCGCCATGGAGCACGACGGCGTAGGGGATACCGAGCCGGGGACCGAGCAGGCCGAGGGGCACGGCCGGGTCGAGCACCACCAGGGTGGCCCCGACCTCGGCGGCCAGGTCCCGCACCTGGCGGGCCAGCACCGGGGTGGGCAGCAGCCAGCGCTGACGGGTCCGCACGATGCGCATCGGGGCGGCGGCGTCGAACCCGGCGTCGCCCCGGTAGGGGGTGGTGAGAACGGTGACCCGTTCGGCCGGCAGGCGCCGCCAGAGCTCCCACAGATACGACTGGATCCCGCCGACCTTGGGCGGGAAGTCGTTGGTGACGAGCAGGTGCGCCATGGCCGGGGCGACGCTAGCGGGGGTCGGTCCCGGCGTCGGTCCCGGGGTCGGTCCCGGGGTCGGTCCCAGCGTCGGTTCCGGCCCGGCGGCGACGGTCGAGCCGGTCGGCGGCCCAGGCGGCGTGGCGCACGATCATGGGGTTGGGGTCGGCCAGACCGGCGGCGACGGCGGCTCGCACCTCGGCAGCGGCGGGGTCGCCGACGTTGCCGAGGGCGACGAAGGCGTTGCGGCGCAGCACGTCGGGGTCGCGATCGGGCAGGTACCAGCGGCCGTGGGCGGCCAGGACCTCGGCGCCGGTGGCCGTCGCCAGCCGCACCAGCTCCACCCAGGGCCGGCTGTCGGGTTCGGCTGCGGGAGGAGGGTGGGCGCGGGCGGCCCGCCGGTTGACGGGGCAGACCTCCTGGCAGTCGTCGCAGCCGTAGATGCGGTCGCCGAGGGCCTCGCGGTGGGCCTCGGGAAAGTCGCCGGGGGCCTGGACCAGCCAGGCCAGGCACCTGCGGGCGTCGAGGACCCCGGGCGCGACGAGGGCTCCGGTCGGACAGGCCGGCAGACAAGCGCTGCAGGATCCGCATCCGTCGGCCGCCGGAGTGCCCGTCGGGGCGAGCGGGGCGTCGGTCAGGACCGAGCCGAGTACGAACCAGCTCCCCCGGCCGGGCAGCAGGATGCAGCAGTTCTTGCCGTACCAGCCCAGGCCGGCGAGGGCGGCGGCCTCCCGATCGACCAGCGAGTTGTCGTCGGCCAGCACCCGAGTGCGCCAGCCCGCCTGCCGGAGCACGGTGGCGACGGCGGCCAGCCCCGCCCGCAGCGGCTCGTAGTGGTCGCGCCACTGGTAGCGGGCGATGCGTCCGGAGGCCGGGCCCTCAGGGGACGGCCCGGGATGGTGGTCCGGGTGGCCGACCGGATCGGCTCGCAGGTACGAAGTAGCCCCGACGACGAGTGCGGCCGCTCCCGGGAGGAGCCCGCTGGGGTCGGTCGATCGGGCCGGCTTGCGGAAGGTGAACGGCAGCCCGCCGTCGAGTCCGTCGGCCAAGCGGGCCTCGATGGCGGCGCGGGCCCGGTCGAAGCGCACGGCGGGGGCGATCCCGGCGGCGTCGAGGCCCGCCGCCCGGCCTGCGGCGAGGACCTCGTCCTGGAAGCCGACCGGGAGCCCGGTGGACGCTCCGGCGCGGTCGGGGGACGGGTGCGCCGGAGGAGCCACGGTTGGAGATTCGCGCAGGACCGGGGCCCGTCGCGACGGCCGAGCCACCAGCCGCTGTGCTCAGCGGGGAAGGAGCCGTTGGGGGCGGGCGGCAGCGGCGCGGTCGGCGCAGCGCCGCCGGATTCCGGCCGGCTCGTCGGCGGGATCATTCGTCGGGTCGTCGATCGGGTCGTCGATCGGGTCGTCGATCGGGTCGACGATCAGGTCGTCGAGCCGCACGTTCGCCAACTCCTGGGCCGGTTCGCTCATCGGGTCGTTGATCAGATCGTTCGTCCGCCCACGCACCCGCTGACCCGCCGCGGGCACGGCCACCGACGTCGTCGCTGAGCGGAGTGGGCGCCGAAATCCAGCCGCCGCCCGAGCCGGCTCGACCCCGGGCGGGAAGCCGATCAGCACGGCCACGACACAGCCCGAGCAGGCCGACCAGGAGCGCACGGGGCAGCTGTCGCAATCGATCGTGGCCGCCGACGCGGCAACGGGAACCGCCGACGCAGTAACCGGGAACGCCGACGCAGCAGCGGGCGACACGGAGGCGGGATCGGGCCGCCGGGGCACGGTGACGACCGGGGCCGGGCGCCGCCCCGGGGCGAGCCGGACGGGGGCCGACGGGAGGGCACCCAGGGCCGAGCGGACGGCCGGATGCATGCGGGAGTGGGGGCGGGGAAGCGACGCAGCGGACATGGAGGGCAACCTACGGACGGCCTCTGACAGAAACCGGGGATCACACGGGAGCGAACGTGCGTTCGCTAGCGTGTGGACGTGCCGGCTCCCACCGCTCCCCGTCAACGCCGCTTCGACGACCTCGGCACGCCCCTGCACGACGTCACGTTCTGCGTGATCGATCTGGAGACCACCGGCGCCAGCCGCCAGCACGACGCCATCACCGAGGTC
>JBIKWW010000274.1:0-5328 GCA_044356125.1 Acidimicrobiia bacterium | reverse complement strand
CCGACATCCAGCCCCCCGACGTCGAGACCCGCGAGGCGATCCTGCGCCGCAAGGCCGAACGCGAGCGGGTCAAGGTCAACGACGACGTCCTGCGCTTCATCGCCACGAACGTGAAGGACAACATCCGCGAGCTCGAGGGTGCGCTCAACCGCGTCTGCGCCTACGCCTTCCTGAACAGGGTCGACATCGACGTCCCGACCACCGAGCGGGTGCTGCACGACCTGCTCTCCTCGGGCGAGCCCCGTCCCATCACCTCCAAGGTCATCCTCGAGGCGACGGCCCGCATGTTCGGCTTCGCCGTCGACGACCTCATCGGCCAGAGCCGGCGCCGTCCGCTCGTGACGGCCCGTCAGACGGCCATGTACGCCTTCCGTGAGCTCACCGACTTCAGCTACCCCATGATCGGGCGGGAGTTCGGCGGGCGGGACCACACGACCGTCATCCACGCCGTCGAGAAGATCAGCGAGCAGATGAAGGAACGACGGGCCGTCTACGAGCAGGTCACCGAGCTCATCCGGTTCATCCGGAGCGGTGGATGAACCGGGGACGCGCCGGGGGACACCCGGTGCACGGCTGTGGATGGCTGGCCGCTTCGCGTTCGGCCCCGTCCGAGAAGGGCCCGGGCCGCGCGAGGCTGGGGACGACCTGGGTGTCGTGTTCGCTGCGTTCACCTGCGGCTTCAGCCGTTTCTCCCCAATCCACACCCCCTACTACCACCACCATCCAGTTCTCTCTTGAACGAGGAGAAAGAACGTGAAGTTCCGTTGTGAGCGCGATGCGCTGGTCGAGGCGTTCGGCGCTGCGGCCCGGGCCGTCGCCAGCCGTACCGCCCTGCCCGTGCTCGCCGGTGTCCGCCTCCAGCTCAGCGGCGACTCGCTCCAGCTCACCGGCACGGACCTGGATCTGACCATCGACGTCACGACGTCGGCCTCGGGTGTCCGTGACGGGGTCTGTGTCATCCCGGCCCGGCTGGGAGCCGACATCCTGCGGGCCGTCGAGCCCGGGGCGGTGACGATCGAGGTCGACGGCGACCAGGCCCGCATCGAGGCGGGCCGCTCGGTGTTCAGCGTGCGGACCCTCCCGGCCGAGGAGTTCCCCCGCCTGGCCGAGCCTCCGGCGGCGGAAGTCACCATCGCCACCAAGGAGCTCACCGACGCGCTGCGCCAGGTGATCCCGGCGGCCTCCCACGACGACGCCCGTCCGATCCTGACCGGCGTGCTGCTGGCCGCCGAGAGCGGGGGTCTGCGGCTGGTGGCCACGGACTCCTACCGGCTGGCCGTCCGCGACCTGCCGGGGACCTCCGTGCTGGGCGAGGGCCAGAGCGTGCTCGTCCCGGGCCGTGCGCTCAGCGAACTGACCCGCCTGGCCGGTTCGGCCGCCGAGGTCGTGCTGCGGCTCGGGGAGCGGGAGGCAGCCTTCGACGTCGGCCCGATCCGGCTCACGACCCGCCTGATCGAAGGCCAGTTCCCGGCCTACCGGAACCTGATCCCGGCGTCGCTGCCGAACACGCTGACGATCGGGCGCCAGGCCCTGCTCGACGCCCTGCGGCGGGTGCGGCTCCTGGCCAAGGACGCCACCCCGGTGCGCCTGCGCATGTCGGCCACCGGGCTCGAGCTGCTGGCCATCGCCCAGGACGTCGGCCAGGCCACCGAGGACGTCGAGGCGGCCTACGCCGGCGCCGACCTCACCGTGGCGTTCAACCCCGAGTTCCTGGCGGCCGGTGTGGAGCTGGCCCAGGGCGACGAGCTGACCCTGGAGACGACCGACGCCCTGAAGCAGGCCGTGATCCGGGCCGTCGGCCGGGGCGACTACCTGTACCTGCTGATGCCGGTGCGGGTGTCCTGACGGGTCGGCCCCCGTCCGGTCGTCCCTCCCGTCCATCGACCCGTCGGTCCCCAGCCCGTGCTGCTCGAGCGCATCTGGCTCCGGGACTTCCGCTCGTACACGTCGCTCGAGCTCGAGCTCGATGCCGGTCTGACCGTCGTGACGGGTGCCAACGGCTCGGGCAAGACGAACCTGCTCGAGGCGATCGGGTACCTGGCCACGCAGCGCTCGTTCCGGGGGCATCCGACCGACGCCCTGGTACGGACGGGGGCGGACCGGGCCGTGGTGCGCGCCGAGGGCCGCGACGGGGACCGCTCCCTGCTCCTCGAGGCCGAGATCGTCCCGGGCGGGCGGAGCCGCTTCCTCCTGAACCGCCAGCCCGTGCGCCGGGTGCGCGATCTGGCCTCGACGGTTCGTGTGAGCGTGTTCACGCCCGACGACCTCGAGCTCGTCAAGGGCGGGCCGGGTGAGCGCCGCACCTGGATCGACGATCTCCTGGCCGCCGTTCACCGCCGCCACGCCGCCGTCCAGGACGACCTCGAGCGGATCCTGCGCCAGCGCAACGCCCTGCTCAAGTCGCTGAACGGCCGTCCCGACCGCCTCGACGAGTCGGCTGCGGTGACCCTCGACGTCTGGGACACCAAGCTGGCCGAGGTGGGCGCCGCCGTGGTGGCTGCCCGTCTGGGGCTGCTGGAGGCCCTCACACCGCTCCTGGACGAGGCCTACGCGGTGATCGCCGGGTCCGGGGCGGCCCAGGCGGTCTCCGGGCACTACGAGGCCTCCTGGCTGCCGGGCCCTGTGGCCGTCCCTCCTGTGGCCGTCCCTCCTGTGGCCGTCCCTCCTGTGGCTGTCCCTCCCGAATCCGACGGCCCGGCCCGGTCTGCGGCCCTGGCCCGCGTCCTGGTGGCGGCGCTGCTGGCGGGACGGGCCGAGGACGTCCGCCGGGGACTGTCGCTGGTCGGCCCCCACCGCGACGACATCGTGTGGCGGATCGCCGGCCGCAACAGCCGCACCCACGCCTCCCAGGGGGAGCAGCGGACCCTGGCCCTGGCCATGCGCCTGGCCGGGCACCGCCACGTGGCGGCGGTGGCGGGTTCGTCACCGATCCTGCTGCTCGACGACGTCTTCAGCGAGCTCGATCCGGCCCGCTGCGCCGCGCTCATCGCCCACCTGCCGGCCGGCCAGGCCCTGCTGGCCTCCGCCCAGCGCCCCCCGAGCCAGGTCGGGCCCCACACGACGGTGGTCACGGAGCTCCCGGGTCCGGTGGGTCCGGTGGACGGGGCGGGTCCGGACGGGGCGACCACTCAGGGCGGCACCCAGGTGCGTCGTCGTCCGACCGGGATTCCGGCCCCTGGGGACAACTCTGGGGAAACTGTGGAAGAAACCGCGCCGAAACCAATCACCCAACACGAGGTGACGCGAACGTGACGTGGCGGGATCTGGAACGTCGCGACGGGGACCATCCCTGGCGGGAACCACGCCCGGTGGCGGGCCTCATGGGGCGGCTGACGGCGCGCTGGCACCTCGGTGACCCGAGGGTCCACGGGGCCGTGTTCAGCCACTGGTCCGAGGTGGTCGGCGAGGTCGTGGGGGCCAACGTGCGGCCCGTGGTCATCCGTGACGGGGTGCTGTTCGTCGAGGTGGACGAGGCCGCCTGGTCGACGGAGGTGCGGTTCTTCGCCGCCTCGATCGTCGAGCGCATCGAGGCCCGCAGCGGCGTCCGCCGTGACGAGCCCGGCGGTGTCCGTGAGATCCGGGTCCAGGTGCGTGGCGGCCGTCCGCGACGCGGTCGCGACGACTGATCACCGTTATCCCCCGAGGTGTGGACAACTCCGGGGATAACCGCCGTCCGTCGGGACGACTTCTTCCGTGGCCGCTCAGACCCTGGCCGCTCAGACCCTGGCCGCTCAGACCCGGCCTGCCGAACCCCGGCCTGTCAGACCCCGGCTGGTAGGATCGACCCCGTTCCACCGCCCGGTTCCGACCGGCCGGATCGGCACCTTGGAAGCACCTGGGATCGGACGCATCGGGTCCGATCCGCAGACCGCCCGGCCGGCCGCGGCGGGGTCGGCTCCCGCAGGCGCCCTCGTCCCACCCCGACGGGTCCGGTTCCGACCCGGTCCGGCGCGGCCCCCGATCCGCTCCCGTTCCCGACCCCGCAGACCTCCCTGTCCGATCGAAGTCCCGAAAGGCGCGCATGGCGCACGACGACACCCCCGACCGCCCGGCCGAGGGCGCCCCGGCCACGCCCGGCCCGGCGTCCACCAAGGGCTCCCAGGACTACTCGGCCAAGGACATCACCGTCCTCGAGGGCCTCGACCACGTCCGCAAGCGCCCCGGCATGTACATCGGGTCGACGGGCATCACCGGCCTGCACCACCTGGTTTGGGAGGTCGTGGACAACTCGGTCGACGAGGCCATGGCCGGGTACGCCACCCGGATCGAGGTCACCCTGCTGGCCGATGGCGGGTGCCGCGTCTCCGATGACGGGCGGGGGATCCCGGTCGATCCCCATCCGGACCCGAAGATGAAGGGCAAGTCGGCGGCCGAGATCGTGCTGTCGGTGCTCAACGCCGGGGGCAAGTTCGGCGGTGAGGGCTACAAGGTCTCCGGGGGGCTCCACGGGGTGGGGGTGTCCGTGGTGAACGCCCTGTCGGCGCGCCTCACGGCGGAGATCGACCGCGCCGGCCAACGTCACGCCATCGAGTTCCACAAGGGCGGCAAGGTCGCCCGCAAGCTCGAGGTCGTGGGCCGGGCGCCCCGGGGCCGCACCGGCACGACCGTCACCTTCTGGCCCGATCCGGCGATCTTCGAGACCACCGAGTTCCGGGCCGAGACGCTCATCGAGCGGTTCCGGATGATGGCGTTCCTGAATGCCGGCCTCGAGATCCGCTTCACCGACGAGCGACCCCACCGGGAACGCCCGGTGGCCGACGCGGCGCCGACCACAGCCGACGGCGACGGCGGGGCCGACGGCAGCGACGCCTCCGGGTCTTCCGGGTCCGACGGGTCCGGGTCCGGGTCCGGAGCGACCGTGGTGTTCCGCTACGCCCGCGGCCTGGTCGACTTCGTCACCCACCTCAACGTCACCAAGGAGCCCCTGTTCGCCAAGGTCGCCTCCTACAAGGCGACCGAGGAGGACGGCACGGCCGAGGCCGAGGTGGCGATCCAGTGGAACACGGGGTACCACGAGGGCATCCACTCCTTCGCCAACGGCATCGCCACCATCGAGGGCGGCACCCATGTGGAGGGGTTCAAGGCGGCGCTCACGGCGGTGGTCAACAAGTACGCCCGCGACCGCAACCTCCTCAAGGAGAAGGACTCGAACCTCGCCGGGGAGGACATCCGCGAGGGCATCACGGCGATCATCGCGGTGAAGCTGCGGGAGCCCCAGTTCGAGGGCCAGACCAAGGGCAAGCTGGGCAACACGTCGATCAAGACGCTCGTGCAGAAGGCGACTAACGAGAAGCTCGCCGAGTGGCTGGAGGAGAACCCGACCGAGGC
>JBIKWW010000273.1:0-5334 GCA_044356125.1 Acidimicrobiia bacterium | reverse complement strand
CTCGGTGGAGGCGAACGTGGAGCCCTGACCACCGACGTCGAGCCCCCAGCAGCCGCCTGTGATCAGGGTCCGGGCCCGGGCGGTGGCCTGCTCGGGTGTGGTGGCGATGGAGTCGGTGTTGAGCGAGTCGGGGGAGGCGTTCACCACGCCGAAGAGCCGCATGCACGCCCGACCCTAGGGCAAGCCGGCCACGGCTCCGGTCCGGCTCAGGGACGGCTCCGGGACGGCTCAGGCGAGGCGGCGCGTGGCGGCGAGCACGGCGGCGGCCCGCTCGACGGGGTCGGGGAAGCCCGTCATCAGTGCCCGGGAGCGCAGCTCCACGCTGACGGGGACGCCGGGAACGGCATCGAGCAGGGCGCGTAGCGGGAGCCCGCCGTCGCCGGGCAGCAGCCGACCGTGGAGGGCCTCGTCGATGAGCGACGCCGGATCGGTGGCCGGTGGGGCGGCTGGGGCGTCGGCGAGCTGGACGTAGGGCAGGCGCGCCGGGTCACGGGCGACGACCGCGGCGGCATCGGCCGGCGATTCCCCGGCCCGGCTGAGGTGCAGACTGTCGATGAGCACGCCCACCCGGGGGTCGCCGACGGCATCGACGATCGCGTCGGCCTCCCGGAGGGACCGCACCCCGAGCGCCGGCAGGAACTCCAGCACGAGGCGGATGCCGGTGGGGGGGAGCAGTGCCGCCAGGTCCGCCAGGCGTGCCGCCACCCGGCCGTGGTCGTCGTCGCGGGACGCGACCAGGATGTTCCGCGCGCTGATGATCTGGGCGGCTTCGACGATGCGCTCGCCGGCGTCACCGCGGGCGCTCAGCATGACGGGTTCGATGTCGAGAGCGGTCAGCCCGGTGGCGTCGAGGCGGCGCCGGACGTCGTCGGCGACCGAGGCCGTCCACGCTGCCGGATCGAACCAGATGCCGACGGCGGGCCAGCCCGACCGGGCCGCGGCGTCGACCGTGTCGGCCGGCCCGATGTCGAGCACCACCCCTGCCGCCAGGGACAGCATCCGGTGGGCGGGGCGCTCGGAGTCGTTCACGCCGGCATCTCAGCACACCGTCCGTCCGCCGCGGGGACTAGAACACCGGGCGATGGATCGCATCCTGGCCGGGGTCAGCCGCTTCCAGAACGAGGTGTACCCCGAGGAGCAGGACCTGTTCCGCTCGATCGCCCACGCCCAGCAGCCGCGTGCGCTGTTCATCACGTGCTCGGACTCGCGCATCGACCCGAACCTCATCACCCAGACGGTGCCCGGCGAGCTGTTCCTGTGCCGCGACGTCGGCAACATCGTGCCGGCCTACGGCAATCCCGGCGGCGTGTCGGCCACCATCGAGTACGCCGTCGCCGTGCTGAAGGTGGCCCACGTGATCATCTGCGGGCACTCCGACTGCGGGGCCATGCGGGCCGCCCTGCACCCCGAGAACATGGTCGACCTGCCCAGCGTGGCGTCGTGGATCCGCAACGCGGACGCCGCCCGTCGGGTGGTGCTGGCCCGCAACCCGGGCGCGTCCGACGAGGAGCTGTGGCGGGCGCTGATCGTGCAGAACGTCATCAGCCAGCTCGTGAACCTCCGCACCCACCCTGCCGTCGCCGTGCGCCTGGCCACCGGGGAGCTGCAGATCCACGGCTGGCTCTACGACATCCCCAGCGGTGACGTCCAGGTGTGGGACGAGCCGGGGGCGCGGTGGGTGCGGGCCGCCGAGATGGCGGGCCGGTTCGACTGAACCCCCGGGACGGGCCGGGCGCACCATGGCGGGTCGACCGGGCCCCGTGCCAGCATGCGGGCGTGAGCCGCTGTTCAGCGCCGTCGACCATGCTGCGGGCCGGGCCGTCGGTCGGGCCGTCGGTCGGGTCGTCGGTCGGGCCGTCGGTCGGGCGGTGGACCGCAAGGCGGACGAGGGGTGGGGTCGGGCGCCTCGCCCTGGCCATGGTGGCGGGGACGGCACTGGCCGGGTCCTTGACCGTGGCGCCGGTTCCGGCTTCCGCCGCCGCTGCTGCCCCGGCCCCGGCCCGGGTCGCGGCCACCGCGCCCGCCCGCTCGTCGGCCGTTCCGCCAGCGCGGGCATCGGCCGTGCGACGCCGTACTGCGACGCCGAACCGTGCCACGCCGGCCCGTGCCACGGTTCGACGGGCCACCCCGGCCCGTGGCGCCACCCGCCGGCCGACCCAGGTGCTCTCAGCCGCCCTCGAGACTGCTCCGGGGACGAGCGACCAGCCGAGCGCCCCCGTGGCTTCGGCCCCGGCGGCCGGGGCCCGCCCCGCCGCGCTGGTCCCCGGCCAACCCGGGTCCGTCCCGCAGACCTCGGTGTCGCCGCCCACCCCGACCTTCGTGCTCGACGCCGCCGCGGAGCGACTCCAGTCCGCCCTGGAGCAGTGGACCCGCACGACCGGCCTGAGCTCGGTGATGGTGGCGTTGCGGGTCAACGGGCAGACGTGGAAGGGCTCGGCGCGGGCCGACGGGCAACCCGGCCCCGACCCCGACACCCGGTACCGGGTGATGAGCATCACCAAGACCGTCACGGCGGCGCTCGTGCTGCGGGACGCCGAAGCGGGCCTGATCGACCTCGACGCCCCGCTCCCACCGATCGAGGGCGTGGCTGCGCCCGTTCCCGAGGGCGTCACCGTCCGCCGCCTGCTCGCCCACCGCAGCGGCCTCACGGAGTACACCGAGGCCCCCGGGTACCGGGCCGATCAGCCCGTCTCCGCCGAGCAGGCCGTCGAGGGGAGCCTCCGGGCGCCGCTGCTGTCGGTCCCCGGAACGGTCACCAAGTACGTGAACGCCAACTACCTGCTCCTCGGGCTCCTGCTCCAGCAGATCCATCAGCGGCCCTTCGCCGATCTCGTCACCGGGATCACCTCGCCATTGGGGATCTCGGCCTCGAGGGTCGAGCCATCCGACCGCCTGGGCTGGCCGGGGTTCTCCTCGGGAGGCATCGTGGGGACGGTCGCCGACATGGCGGTGTGGGGTGACGCGCTGTTCAGCCGGGGCCGGGTGCTGGGACCGTCGGCCCTCGACTGGATGACCACCACCGGCGACTTCCACGGGGGGCTGGGCGTGTGGGGGGTGTGCCCGTGCTCGGGAACGGACCCGGCGCTGACCCGCTACGTCGCCATCGGCCATTCGACGGCCGCCGGGGCCATGTACCGCTTCCCGGCTTCCGGGATCACCCTGACCATGAAGGCGGAGCCGGAAGGGGGCGACACGGTCGCCCGGGCCGTCGCCCTCCACGGAGTGCTCCTGACTGCCCTGCGCGGTTGAGGGACGTGCGCGGTTGAGGGACCTGCGCGGTTGAGGGACCTGCGCGGTTGAGGGGCCTGCGCGGCCGGGGGTGACGCCGCGGCCGAGGGCGAGCGCTCGGTCACGGGAAGGTCGACCCCAGGATTGATGCCCAACGGTGGTCCCATCGTCCCGTTGTGACACCTGCACCGCGGTCGGTGCTGGGGACGGGGGCGGAGCGCGCCGATGGACCCCGTGTGGACCGCCGCTCCTCCCATCGCGCCCCGGCCGCCCCGGCCGCCCGGGGCGGTGGACGGGAGAGCCGTGATCCGCTGCTCGACGCCCTGCGCGGCCTGGCCATCGTGCGCATCGTCGCCTGGCATCTGTTCGCCGCCACCTGGCTGACCTGGATCGGGGCCGTTCCCGTCCTGTTCGC
Organism: Acidimicrobiia bacterium; assembly: GCA_044356125.1. GTDB lineage: Bacteria > Actinomycetota > Acidimicrobiia > Acidimicrobiales > JANYDT01 > JBIKWW01. The sequence continues at coordinate 1,691 of JBIKWW010000273.1, read as the reverse complement.
CGTGGCCGGAGCACTGCTGGTCGGGGCACATGCCGACACGGGCTTCCTCATCCGGCGCCTGCGCCGGATGCTGATGCCCCTGTGGGCGTACGGGGCCTGTGTCGCCGCCGTCTCGGTCTGGGCCGCTCCCGAGCGGATGCCATCGGGTCGCGACCTGCTCGGGGCCACCACGTGGGTGCTGCCGGTGATCGACCCGGCTGGTACCTCCTGGGACGGCGGCTGGCTCTCGACGCACCTGTGGTACCTGCGCGCCTACCTGTGGGTCATCGTGCTGGCGCCGGTGATCGTCCGGATGGCCCGCCGGGCGGGGACGGTCCTGGCCGCTGCGGCCGCTGCCGTCACGGTGCTCGAGCTCGCCCGTTCGTGGTCCGTGGCCGGGTTGGCCCGGGGTCCGCTGCGGCTCGTCGTGGGCGACCTCGTCGTCTACGGCTGCTTCGCCGTGCTGGGTGCGTGGTGGCAGCAGCAGCGACGGGTCGGGCGAACGGCCCGGGAGGCCGCCGGGGGAGGCCCCGGGGCCCTGCTCCCGCCGGTCGCGCTGGCTGCCTCGGTGGCTGGCCTGGGGGCCGTGGCCGCCGTCTGGGTGCGGCGGTTCCCGCTCGGTCCCGACGGGGTGAACGGCTCCTACCCCATGATCCTGGTCGTGGGCCTGGCCTGGGTCCTCGGCCTGCTGGGCGTGGAGCCCGTCCTGCGCCGTCTCGTCGACCGCCCGGGTGTGGCGAGGGTGGCCACCCGGATGTCGTCCCGGTCGCTGACCGTCTACCTCTGGCATCCCGCCTGCATCGTCCTGGCCCGGCGGCTCGTGCCCGGTGACGGGTGGGCCGACGCCGTCGTCGTGGTGGCCGTCACGGCCGCGCTCGTGTGGGTCGTCGTGGCGCTCGTGGGCTGGATCGAGCAGGTGGCGGCGGGGCGTCCGGTGGCCGCCTCGGGCCGCAGCCGCCCCGGCGCCGTGGGTGGGACGGCGCTGGCGTCGCTGCTGGTCGTCGGCGTCCTGCCGACGGGCCCGGTGGCCGCCACCCTGCCCGGGACGGCGCCGCTGGTCCTCTCGCTGGGGATCCCGGCGCCCTCGGCGCGGGAGGCTCTGGCCGATGACGCCTTCGCCGCCGCGGCCCCTGCCTGGCTCGTCCCGGTGCCGGCCCCGGCGACCGAGGATGCCCCCGCTGCTCCTGGGGTGTCGGGCCAGTCCGGCGAGGATCCCGGCGTGGATCCGGTGGTCCGCGATCTCGTGGTGTGGGATCCGTTGGAGCGCGCCGCACCGGTCCGGCTCTCGGTCCTGTCCGCTTCCGAGGAAGCAGGTGCGAGGCCGACCGTCCCCGGCCCTGGGGTGACGGCCCCGGTCCGACCGGCTCCGGCGATGGCGCCGGTGGCCGTCCCCGCCCCGTCGGTCCCGTCTCCGGCCCGGGCTTCCTCGTCGACGCGGGCTTCCTCGTCGACGCGGGCCCGACATGTCCCCCGCACGCCCACCACGACCCGGCCCCGCCCGGCGAACGCAACGGCGACGGCTGCTCCCGCCACCGCTCCCGCTGCGGTCGTGTCGGTCGTCAGCGCTCCGGCATCGACGGCTCCGGCTCCGGCATCGACGGCTCCGGCATCGACGGCTCCGGCTCCGGCGTCGACCGCTCCGGCTCCGGCATCGACGGCTCCGGCTCCGGCATCGACGGCTCCGGCTCCGGCATCGACGGCTCCGGCTCCGG
>JBIKWW010000457.1:0-3080 GCA_044356125.1 Acidimicrobiia bacterium | reverse complement strand
TCGTCGAGGGCCTGACCGGTGGGGATCTCCTCGAAGGTGCCGTCGGGGCGGCGCTTGAGGGCGGTGCGCAGACGGGTCGGGTGGTGATGCTGGTCGCCCAGGTGGCGGCCCTTGATGCAGGTGTACTCGCCGAAGATCGGATCCTGCCCGTCGCCGCGCACCTGCACGACGCGTTGCTCCCCGGCAGGGGTGGTCTCGACGTCGACCTCGATGGCGCAGGCGGCGTGGCAGAACCGGCAGAAGGTGCGGGTCGTGGTGACGGACATGGGCGCAGTCTCCCAGTGTCACCGGGTCCGTGCCACACGTCACCGGAGCGGGCTCCGGTCGGGCTCCGGTCGGGCTCCGGTCCGACGTCCGCCCGGGGGCCGGATCAGCGTCAGCGGGGCGACGGGGCGGCGGCCCCGGCCACCGCACCCGACGCCAGCAGAGCGTCGATCTCGGCCTCGGAGCGGCCCAGTTCGCGCAGGATGTCGCCGGTGTGCTCCCCGAGCTCGGGGGCGATCCAGCGCGGGGCCCACGGGGTCCCGTGGAAGTCCGCCGGGGTGGCGATCATGGTGGTGCCGCCCTGCCCGTCGGGGACGTCCACGAACGCACCGGCGGCCGCCACGGCGGGATCGGCGACGACGTCGTCGGGGGTGTTGATCGGGGCCCAGAACACGTCTGGCTCGGTGGCGAAGACGGCCGTCCACTCCTCGAGGGTCCGGGTGGCGAACTCGGCGTCGAGCAGGGCGATGAGGTCCCGGGCGTTGATCGCCCGGTCCATCGCGGTGGCGAAGCGCGGGTCGTCGATCCACTCGGGATGGCCCATGCAGCGGGCCAGGGGTGGCCAGTGGCGGTCGGGGACCAGGCCCACGAGCCAGAAGCGGCGCCCGTCGCCGGCCTGGTAGTGGTTGATCGACGCGTTCGGCATCGTCTCGCGCACGCCCTTGGACGGGACACGGCCCCAGCCGAGCAGCAGGTTCAGGTCGAAGCCGACCGTGTAGACGCCCTGGCGGAGCAGCGAGGTGGTGACGAGCTGACCCTCTCCGGTGCGCTCGCGGTGGAACAGAGCAGCCGAGATCGCCCCGGCCATCTGCACGCCGGTCGAGTGGTCGCCCATCCCGCCGCGCTGGAACGGCGGGGGGCCGTCCGGGGCGCTGAGCAGGGAGGCGATCCCCGCCCGGGACCAGAACGCGGCGATGTCGAAGGCGGGGCGGTCGGCCTCGTCGCCGGAGATGCCGTATCCGGTGATGTGCCCATAGACGAGGCGGGGGTTGCGGGCCAGCATCGTGTCGGCGTCGAGCCCGGCTCGCTGCAGGGCACCCGGCCGGACGTTGGTGACGAACACGTCCGCCCCGGAAACCAGCTCGGCGGCGAGGGCCCGTCCCTCGGGCGTGCCCAGGTCGATCGAGATGCTCCGCTTGCTGCGGTTGTCCAGCTCGAAGACGGGGTTGGTGGGCAGGTCGGCGCCGAGCATGGCGGCGAAGAGCCGCGACGGGTCGCCGTCGATGGGCTCGATCTTGACGACGTCCGCGCCCCAGTCGGCGAGCACGCCGGCGCAGGCCGGCCCGGCGATCCAGACGCCGAGCTCGACGACCCGCACGCCCGCCATCGGGCCGGGCACGGGCTCAGTCCGAGGCCGGGAGGGGCTTGGCGCCCTTCACGGGCAGCGGGGTGTCGCCCACCGACAGCGAGCCCGGGCCGGGCTTGGTGCACAGGACCTCGAGGCCGAGGTCGTCGTCGGCGTAGCGCTTGCCCATCTGGGTGCCGGCGCTGTGGTCGGGGCTGATCTCCTGGCGGTCGCCGGCCTTGCCGACCTCGACCATGGGCTGGCCGCCGCAGCGGAGATCGACGTCGCCCGAGCCCTTGACGATGATGACGGTGGTGTCGCACACCACGCTGGCGAGACGCTGTCCGGCCTTGAGCTGCACTGGTCGGCTCCTTGGAACGAGGGGAACGGAGGGGGAGGGACCCCGGCGGGGATGCCGCGGGCGCCGGGGTGTGACCATAGGCGCTCCCGTCCGGTCCATCGAAGTCGGCGCGTTCCCCGCCCGGGTCGTGGATCCGTCAGAATCGCCCGCCGTGACCGACCACTACCGCGCCGTCCGCGCCCAACTCGAAGCCCCTGGGGGTCCGTTCGAGACCACTGCGATCACCGTACGGGGCATCCCCATGCGGGTCTTCCGTCATTCGCCCCCGAGCATGCGGGCGGTGTGGGAGGCCTCGGCCGCGTTCGGTGACCAGGACTACCTGGTCTACGAGGACGAGCGCTTCACGTACGCCCACGTCCACGCCCAGGTCCGGGCGCTGGCCGACCTGCTGCAGCGGGTCCACGGCGTGGGCCGGGGCGACCGGGTGGCGCTGGCCATGCGCAACTACCCCGAGTGGGTGGTCGGCTACTGGGCGACGGTCTCGCTGGGCGCCGCCGTCGTGGGGATGAACGCCTGGTGGACCCCGGCCGAGATGGCCTACGGCCTGCGGGACTCCCGCCCCAAGGTCCTCATCGCCGACGACGAGCGTCTGGAGCGGGCCCTGGAGGTCCTCGACGAGGTGCGGGCTGATGGAGCGATCCACGTGATCTCGGTCCGCTCCGATCGGGAGCTGCCCGCCGATGCCTCGCGCTGGGTCGACGTCGTGCGCCCCGAGGCGGCCCCGGACTCGCTGCCCGCCGCCGGGATCGATCCCGATGATGACGCCTGCATCTTCTACACGTCGGGCACGACCGGCTTCCCCAAGGGGGCCCAGCTCACCCACCGCGGGTCGGTGCACAACCTGATGCACCTCGTCTACATGACGATGGCGGCGGGCATGGCCGAGCAGGCCGCCATCGCCGCCGGTGACCTGCCCGCTCCGGCCGAGGCGGCGCCGCCGACCGCCGAGCAGCAGGTGTTCATGGCGCCCACGCCGCTGTTCCACGTGACGGCCTGCAACTGCGTGCTGCACCCCGTCACGCTCACCGGGGCCCGGCTCGTGCTCACCTACAAGTGGGACGCCGGGCGGGCGCTGGAGCTCATCGAGCGTGAGGGCGTCACGACGTTCTCCGGGGTGCCGACGATGACGCGGGAGCTGCTGGCCCATCCCGACTGGGCGACGCGCGACAC
>JBIKWW010000272.1:0-5342 GCA_044356125.1 Acidimicrobiia bacterium | reverse complement strand
CAGCTCGCCCGCCACCAGTCACAGGAGCGCTTCGTGTACCGCCACCGCTGGGAACCGGGGATGCTCACGGTGTGGGACAACCGCTGCGTCACCCACATGGCCACGGGCGGCTACCAGGGTCACCGGCGCCTGCTGCGCCGCATCACGATCTCCGATCCGGTCGCCGCCTGATCCCCGGTCGATCCCGACCCGACGCCGGTTCCGGAGCCGGGCCCGGCCGGCCCGGCCCTACGCTGACGCCCCGCATGATCCGACTCGTTCTCCCCAAGGGCTCGCTCGAGAAGGCGACGCTCGAGCTGTTCGAGCAGGCCGACCTCCCGGTTCAGCGCTCGTCGTCCGTCCAGTACCGCGCCACGATCGACGATCCCCGGATCTCCGAGGTCCGGATCCTGCGCCCCCAGGAGATCCCGCTGTACGTGGCCGAGGGCCTCTACGACCTCGGCATCACCGGCCGTGACTGGATCGAGGAGACGGCCTCGGAGGTGGTGAGCCTGGGGGGTCTGCAGTACTCCAAGGCGACCGACCGCCCCATCCGGATCGTGGTGGCCGTGGCCGCCGACAGCCCGTGGCAGTCGGCCCGGGACCTGCCCGCCGGAGTGCGGGTGTCCACCGAGTACCTCGGTCTCACCACCCGCTTCTTCGAACGGCTGGGCATCCCGGCGCGGGTCCGACTGTCCTACGGGGCCACCGAGGCCAAGGTCCCCGACATCGCCGACGCCATCGTCGAGCTCACCGAGACGGGCTCGGCGCTGCGGGCGGCGGGGCTCAAGATCATCGACACGGTCCTGCTCTCCAGCACCGAGCTCATCGCCAACCCCGCCGCTGCGGCCGATCCCGACACGCTGCAGGCGATGCACGAGATCCGCACCCTCCTGGCCGGGGTGCTCGAGGCGCGCGGGAAGGTGCTGCTGAAGCTCAACGTCGCCAAGGCCGATCTCGATCGCGTCATCGAGCTGGTGCCCGCGCTGAAGCGGCCGACCGTCTCGCAGCTCTTCGGGCAGGAGGGCTACGCGGTCGAGACGGTCGTGCCGAAGGCGGGCATCAACACCCTCATCCCGGCACTGAAGCAGGCCGGAGCCACCGGCATCCTCGAGATCCCCATCACCAAGATCGTGCACTGATGCGGACGCCCCGGCCCCACGACCGGCACCCCGGTGTCGTCGTGTCCTTCGACGTGCACGTCGGTCTCGGGTCGATCGAGGTGGACCTGTCCGACGGCCCGGTGAGCCTCCAGGTGCACTGCACCGAGATCGACGGTGGCTCCCGGCGCCTGGTACCGGGTACGACGGTCGACGTCGCACTGGCTGCCGGGCACGCCGGCCGCTGGGAGGCCGTCGACGTCCGGGCTCCCGAGGGGTCCTTCCTCTGCGCCGTGTGCGGGGTGCCGGTGCCCGGGGTCCGCTCGGCGGCGAGCGCCTGCCCCGTCTGCGGCTGGACGCACGCTGCTGGCGCCTCAGCCGGCTCGGGGATCGACGACGCCCGACGGGCGTGGAGGGAGCGACACCCGTGACGGACCGGCTCATCGGCGCCCTCCAGCACTACGCCTGGGGTTCCCGGACTGCGATCCCGGCCCTGCTCGGGACCGAGTCCGACGGGCGGCCGGTGGCCGAGCTGTGGCTGGGAGCTCATCCGTCGGCGCCCTCCCGGCTCGCTGACGGGCGTCGGCTCGACCAGGTGGTGGCCGACGAACCGACCCGCGCCCTCGGCGACGCCGTCCTCACCCGGTTCGGGGCCCGGCTGCCGTTCCTGCTCAAGGTCCTCGCCGCCGATGCGCCCCTGTCGATCCAGGCTCACCCGAGCCGCGAGCAGGCGGCCGCCGGTTTCGCCCGGGAGGACGCCGATGGCATCCCCTCCGACGCCCCCCACCGCGTCTACCGCGACGCCGAGCACAAACCCGAGATGATCTGCGCGCTCACGCGCTTCGAGGCGCTGTGCGGGTTCCGTCCCGTGGCGAGGACCGCCGAGATCCTCGAGGGGATCAACGCCCCGACCCTCGTGGGGATCGCCGCCCACCTACGGGCTGCGCCACCGGACCGGGCCCTGCGTACGGTCCTGTCGTCACTGCTGCGGCTCGAGGGCGCCGAGCGGGCCAGGGTCGTGGCCTCCGTGGTCGCCCGATGCCGGAGCGTCGCCGAGCAGGGCGGGCGCCACGCCGGTCCCGCCTCCCTGTGCCTGCGGTTGGCCGAGCGTCACCCCGACGATCCCGGCGTGATCGTCGCCCTGCTGCTCAACCACGTGCACCTGGAAGCTGGGCAGGTGCTGACGCTCGGTCCGGGCAACCTGCACGCCTACCTCGGCGGCGTCGGCGTGGAGCTCATGGCCAATTCCGACAACGTGCTGCGCGGCGGTCTGACGACCAAGCACGTGGCCGTCGAGGAGCTGCTGGCCGCGGTCGACACGACCGAGACGGAAGTGCCGGTGCTCGACCCGACCGCGGTGTCCACCGCACCCGACGGCGACACCGTCACCTGGCCCTCGGCTGCGGAGGAGTTCGCGCTGACCCGCCACCGGATCCACGGCACCCGGACGGTCGAGCTCCGGGGCCCCGCCATCGCGCTGGTGGTGGACGGCACGCTCGGATGGACGGACCCCTCGCGGACGCTGACCCTCGACCGAGGCGACGCGGTGTGGGTCCCTGCCGCCGATGGCGCACCCGTCCGCCTGGAGGGCTCGGCGACGGTGTTCGTGGCGTCGGTACCGATCGCCGCCGCGCCGGGGTGAGGCCCGGTCCTGGTGGACGCTCAGCCCCGCCGCCCGCCCGCCGCCTGCACCTGGACGAAGGCGAGGCGGATCTGCGCGAGCGCATCGACCAGCGTGGCCTCGTCGTCGCCGAGGCGCGCCCCGAGGCCCTCGACGATCGCTCCGAGGGCGTCGATCGCCAGCGCCGCCTCGTCGAAACGCGGCGCCTCCTGGGAAAGGTGCAGGGCGGCCAGCTGGAACAGGCCCACGCAATGGTTGGCGACGACGGCCGAGGCGGGCACGGCGAGCAGCTCGGCGGTGGCCGCCGCGAGCTCCTCCGCCGTGTAGTCCTGCAGGTCGTCGTCGGCGCCCTCCCCGAATCCGTCCCCGTACCCGAACCCGTCGCCTGAGCCCGTCCCGCTCCCGGTTCCGGAGGCCGGGCCGGGCGCGCTCGACCGGCGGACCGGTCGTTCGCCATCGGGTGTCCACAACGAGCTCACGGGGCCTCCTCGGGGCAGGACCGGGCTGACCAGCGTCGATCGACCGGCCTGCTACCCTAACGCCCTCGACAACCAGCGAAGTGGGGTCGGCCGACCGGTCGTGCCCCCACCTCCCCACGATCGGCGTGCGGGGGGTCGTCCACTCCAGCGGTCCTGGCTACGGCCCGGGAACGTCGGCGCGGTGCTTCGCCCGACCCGTCCGACCCCGGACGACCCGACCCGACCGAATGACCGAGGAGTGATGCCGGATCGCTGCTGACCAGAACGAGCTCCGTATCAACGAGCGCATCCGCGCCCGTGAGGTACGCCTGATCAGTCCCACGGGGGAGCAGCTGGGCATCCGGCCGCTTCCCGAGGCGCTCGCCATCGCCCGGGACCACGATCTGGACCTCGTCGAGATCGCGCCCACGGCGGCCCCGCCGGTGTGCAAGATCCTCGACTACGGCAAGTACCGCTACGAGCTCGCCCAACGCGAACGGGAATCCCGCAAGAAGTCGTCGACCATCTCCATCAAGGAGATGAAGTACCGCCCCAAGATCGGTGACGGTGACTTCGATACCAAGACCCGCAAGGTCGGGGAGTTCCTCGCCGAAGGCCACAAGGTCAAGGTCACGATCATGTTCCGTGGCCGTGAGGTGGCCCATCCCGAGCTCGGCAAGAGGATCCTCGACCGGATCGCGGAGGTCCACGCGGCCACCGCGAAGGTCGAGGCGATGCCCAAGCTCGACGGCCGCAACATGGTCATGGTGCTCGCTCCCGACAAGCGACCGGTCCCCCCCAAGGCCAAGGCGGGCGGTGCCCTGGTGCCCGACGACCAACCCTCCGACCAGCAGCCCGTGAGCAGTGCACGGTCAGCCGGTCCCGACAGCGACCGATCCGCCGGCCCCGCCGGCAGCGCCGCCATCCCGCCGGCTTGAGCCGGCACCCCGACCCACGGAGTGACGACATGCCCAAGATGAAGACCAACCGCTCGGCGGCCAAGCGGTTCCGGATCACCGGGACCGGCAAGGTGATGCGCGAGCGTGCGTTCCGCCGCCACCAGCTCGAGCACAAGAACTCGGTGCGCACCCGTCGCCTGGCCAAGGACGCCGTCCTGGCTCCCGGCGATGCCGCGAACGTCAAGAAGATGCTGGGACTCTGAGGATCGAGGGGAACGACAGCCATGGCACGTGTCAAGCGAGGCGTCAGCGCCAAGAAGTCGCACAAGAAGGTGCTCGACCAGGCGAAGGGGTACTACGGCAGCAAGAGCCGGACCTTCCGCTCGGCCAACGAGGCCGTGATGATGGGTCTGCGGTACAGCTTCCGCGACCGCCGGGCCCGCAAGGGCGAGTTCCGCTCCCTCTGGATCCAGCGCATCAACGCCGGGTGCCGTGAGCACGGGCTCAGCTACAGCCGGTTCATCAACGGCCTCACGCACGCCGGGGTGGACATCGACCGGAAGGTCCTCGCCGATCTCGCGGTGACCGATCCTCGTGCCTTCGGGGCCCTGGTGGCGACGGCCAAGGCGGCCCTGCCCGCGCAGGGGACGGCGTCGGGCTCCTGACCCACCGACAGGCCGGCGCATGATGCGGGATCATCCGCACCTGGCGCCGGTCCGTTCGCGTCAGGACGAGATCCAGCGCCTCGGGCGCCTGGTGGAGCGCCGTCACCTCCGCCGCCGTGAGGGGGTGCTGGTGGTCGAAGGCCCCCACGCCCTCGAGGAGGCGGTCGCCGCCGGCGCTGCGGTCGAAGCGGTGTTCGTCGCCGCCGGCGCGCCCCGGGCCGATGAGCACCGTCGGCTCGTCGCCCGAGCCGCGGCGGGCGGTGCCCTCGTGGTCGAACTGACGCTGCGGGAGCTCGGGCGGGTCGCCGACGCGGTGACACCCCAACCCCTGCTGGCCGTCGTGGCGTCGCCGGAGGTCACCCTCGCCGACGCTGTCGCGTCGATCACCGCCCACGGCGTCGGGCTCGTCGGTGCGGGGGTCCGTGACCCGGGCAACGTCGGGACCATGATCCGCTCTGCCGAGGCGGCGGGAGTCGGAGCGGTCGTGTTCTGCGACGGCTGTGCCGACGTCACCAGCCCCAAGGTCGTGCGCTCGAGCGCCGGATCGCTGTTCCACGTCCCGGTGTCGGCCGATGCCGGTACGGCGGCCGACGTCCTGGCCGTCCTGCGGAACGCCGGCA
>JBIKWW010000271.1:0-5348 GCA_044356125.1 Acidimicrobiia bacterium | reverse complement strand
CGCCCCCGGTCCGCGTCCGCCTCGACCGGGCATGCCCGGTGCCCCCGGACCCGGCGCTCCGGTCCCGGGCCAGGCCCGGGGGCCGCTGCTCAGCCCCTCGGGCAAGCCGATCCCGCCGCCTCCCGGCGCTCCCCGCTCCCTGTCGGGCAAGCCGATCCCGCCGCCTCCCGGTCCCCGCGGCACGGTCGGCGTCGGTGCCCGTCCCGGCGGCTCCGGTCGTCCGGGTGGTCCCGGTGGTCCCGGCCGTCCCGGTGGTCCGGGTGGTCCCGGCCGTCCCGGTGGTGGTCCCGGTGGCCCCGGCGCTCCCCGCACCGGCCCGTACCTGCCCGGCCGTCCGTCGGGCATGCCCCGCCAGTCCGTGCCCGGAGCGGGCGTCCCCCGAGGCCCCGGTGGCGGCCCCGGAGGTCCCGGTGGCGGCCCCGGTGGTCCGGGTGGTCCCGGCCGCGGTGGTCCCGGCGGTGGGCGTCGCCCGCCGCAGCGGCAGTCGCGCTCCAAGCGCAAGCGCGCCTTCGAGGAGCAGGAGCCGACGCGCCTCACTCGCTACGAGAAGTCCTCGGCCCCCGTGCCCGAGGGCGAGGTCATCATCGAGCGTGGCTCGACGGCCCAGGAGGTCGGCCCCAAGCTGAACCGCACCTCGGCCGACGTCGTCCGCTTCCTCATGGGCCAGGGCGAGATGGTCACGGCGACCATGACGCTCACCGACGAGATGATCGAGCTCTTCGCGCTGGACATCGGTGCGCAGATCCTGCTCGTCGACCCGGGCCAGCAGGAGGAGGTCGAGCTCCAGCAGCTCTTCAAGGACGACGAGGACGAGCCCGACGAGGCCTTCCTCGAGCGGCCCCCGGTCATCACGATCATGGGTCACGTCGACCACGGCAAGACGCTGCTGCTCGACCGCATCCGGTCGACCAACGTCATCGCCGGCGAGGCCGGCGGCATCACCCAGCACATCGGTGCGTACCAGGTGGAGAAGGACGGCAGGCTGCTGACGTTCATCGACACCCCGGGCCACGAGGCGTTCACCTCGATGCGCGCCCGGGGCGCGAACGTGACCGACATCGTCGTGCTGGTCGTCGCCGCCAACGACGGCGTCATGCCCCAGACGATCGAGGCCCTCAACCACGCCAAGGCGGCCGAGGTCCCGATCATCGTCGCCGTCAACAAGATCGACCTGATCGAGGCCAACCCCGACCGCGTCATGACCCAGCTGTCCGAGCACGGTCTCGTCCCCGAGCAGTGGGGCGGCGACACGATCTTCGTGCAGCTCTCGGCCCTGCAGAACCTCGGCGTGGACGACCTGCTCGAGCAACTCCTCATCGTCGCCGAGGTCGAGGAGCTCACCGCCGTGCCCACCGGGCCGGCGCGCGGCACCGTGCTGGAGGCCAACCTCGACGTCGGCCGGGGTCCGGTGGCCACGGTGCTCATCGAGAAGGGCCTGCTGACGGTCGGTGACCCGATCGTGGCCGGTGCGGCCTGGGGATCGGTGCGGGCGCTCATCAACGACCGCGGCGAGCAGGTGAAGTCGGCCGGGCCCTCGGCTCCGGTGCAGGTGCTCGGTCTGTCCCTGGTTCCCGGCGCGGGCGACGAGCTGCGCGTCGCTCCGAACCTGCGCACGGCCAAGACCGTGGGCGAGGCGCGCGAGCGCCGGTTCCGTCAGCTCGGCCTGGCCGGCTCGGCGTCGGCGCTGTCGGGCGGCGTGAAGCTGGAGGACGTCTTCGAGCAGATCCAGCGCGGCGAGCAGGCCGTGCTGAACCTGATCCTCAAGGCCGACGTGCAGGGCTCCCTGGAGGCGCTCACGGCGTCGCTCAAGAAGCTGGAGCGGCCCGAGGTCAAGATCACCTTCGTGCACCGCGCCGTCGGCGGGATCACCGAGAACGACGTCACGCTGGCCGCCACGACCGGCTCGACGATCATCGGCTTCAACGCCCGTCCGGACCGCAACGCCCGAGGGGCCGCCGAGACCCAGAAGGTCGAGGTCCGGCTCTACGACATCATCTACAAGGTGCTCGAGGACATGCAGGCCGCCATGGTCGGCCTCCTCAAGCCCGAGTACGAGGAGGTCGTGACCGGCGAGGCCGAGGTGCGCCAGGTGTTCTCGGTGCCCCGCATCGGGGCGATCGCCGGCTGCTACGTGCGGTCGGGGGTCATCACCCGCGGCACCAAGGTGCGCTTCCTGCGCGAGGGCGTGGTCATCTGGAAGGGCTCGATCGCCTCGCTGCGTCGCTTCAAGGACGACGTCCGTGAGGTGGCCACCGGGTTCGAGTGCGGCATCGGTCTGAGCGACTTCAAGGACCTCAAGCCGGGCGACATCATCGAGACCTTCGAGGAGCGGGAGATCCCCCGCAGTTGAACGTGCCGGGGCGGTGGCGGGTTCGGCTCCCGGCCGACATCGAACGGCCGCAGGTCCTCGACGCCGGCCTCGGCGAGGTCGACGAGGTTCCGTCGAGCGAGCCCGTGCCGGCGCCCTACACCGTCGACTGGCAGATCCGGCAGCGTGGGATCGCCGCGCGGTCGATCCGTGGGGCGTGGCAGAGCGACGACCCCACGCGTCGCCGGGCTGTCAGGGTGTTGGTCGCGGCGTTCGCCGGAGCCGCACTGCTCCTCATCGTGATCGGCTTCGCACTGGGGCAGTAGCTTCACGACATGGGATCGGCGCGGCGTCGACGGACTGCGATCCCCCGAACCGCCGACGTGGACGGGCTTGCTGCCACACGGGTGGAGCCGTCACCGGTCCGGCTGCACGCTCCGTCGGCCCAGGAGCGGCACGCCCTGAGCCGATCGGGCACCGCCGACCCCGTCCCCACCTCCACCATCGCCGCCGTCGCACCGGTCATCGGGAACCGAGCGACGGCCGGACTGGTCTCCCGGATGGGCGACACCCGGCGCCCCGCGGTGATCAACCGCCAGACGGTCCCGCCCACGGCGGCGGCCGCCCCGGCAGCAGCTCCTGGCGGCCCGACCGCCGCCACGCCGACCACGCCGGCGCCGGCTCGACCCGTCGAGATCGACGCCCTGACCTTCAACACGGCGTCGGAACTGAGTGCCTGGTACGTCGTGCGCCTCGGGCAGCTGGAGTCGTCGTCGAACGAGATCGCGTCGGCTGGTGAGGGCTACGACGCAGCGCTGGGGTTGACACGCCTGATCGGTACCGCCCAGATGCAGGAGTGCCGCAACGATCCGAACGCACCCGCATCCCGGTACGAGGCGCTGGCTCGGCAGTGGCGGGGCAACTGGGCGGCGGCGATGAACCAGGCCGAGGACGAGAAGCTCGGCATCGCTGCAGCGAAGCTCCGGGCCGCCCAGGCCCAGGCCCAGGAGACCGTCGACAGCCTCGACGCCTTCACCCCGAAGCTCCGCGACGCCCAACGTGACGCGTTCCGCGCCGAGGACGAGAACAGGCTCCTCAGCCTGGGCGACGCCATCGCCGGCGTGCTCGACTGCTCGCTCGCCGCGAAGAACGCCGTCCTGACCATCGCCGAGACGGTCAACGACCTCCGATTCGCAACTGCGGCGGCGAATGCCGGAGCCGGGATGCGCGTCGGCATCCCCGTCAGCAACGCCGACTTCGCCCCTCGGGCGATGAACAAGGTGCCCAAGGTTCTCGAGTGCCTCGAGACGATCAACAAGGCATACGCCGCCTTCCAGGCCGTGCGGGGTGTCATCACGCTCGCCACCGGGGGCACCGGAACGACCGAGGTCGCCCGCGGCGGCTCGATGATCAATGCGACGGCCACGCTGTTCTCGGCCGGTGGCACGCTCGTCGGTGCCGCTGCACACGTGGGCCTGTACGCCAATCTGTACCTCGGACCCATGACCGCCGCCGCCATCAAGGGCGTCGAGCGCCTCAGCCGGATCCTGTCCGATGACAACCAGGCGAGCATCGCCGCCGGCTACTTCGGGATGGTCCGTTGGGCCAACGAGCCCGGCGGACGCTCGATGTGCGAGTTCATGGTGCGGGTGATGAAGGCATCCGACAGCACCGAGATCCCGGCGCCGATTCCCAAGGCCGTTCTCTCGTACTTCGATGCTCAGCAGGACCAGTTCGAGGCGGGCGTCTCGACCAGGACCTCGACGGATGCCATGCCCGAAGAGGGGTGGATCTTCAAGGACCTCGACGAACCACGGATGCGCAGTTGGCTGTTCCGCAACCGGGCGAACGTCTGGGCGATGCTGTACGGATCGACCCGCGTCCCCGATGTCATCCGCGAGTCACCGCTCGACCATTGACGGCCATCGGCCCGGCCCCGCTGCTGCATCGATGATCGTCTGCGCGCTGAGGATCGAGCTGTACCTTCCAACGGTCCACTCGCTGAAGGAGAAGCGGGCCGTGATCCGGCCGATCATCGACGGCGCCCGCCACCGTCATCACGTCGCCGCGGCCGAGACCGGCCACCATGACCGCTGGCAGCGGGCCGAGATCGGCATGGCCGTGGTGGGCGGGTCGACCGCCCACGTGCGGGAGGTGGCGTACGCCGTCGAGCGCTTCGTGTGGTCGTTCCCGGAGGCGGAGGTCATCTCGATCGAGCGCGCCTGGCTCGACCCCGACGACGAGTGAACGCCGACCGGGACCGGGGCGCTACCCCAGGCTGCGGCCGAGGAACGCGAGCTGCTCGTCGCGGAACAGCACGGCCTCCTCGTGGGTGCCCCCGATGTGGGCTCCCCGGACGCCGTACCCGGCCTTGAGCGCGTAGACCATCAGGTCGCGGTCGACGAGGGACGGGTCGGGCTCGCCGGTGAGGGGATGCACGAAGCTCCCGTCGGCGGCCAGGTACGCGGTGGGCGCAGCGGGCGACACCGAGGCGGCCGGGAGGAGCTCCACGGGCGTGTCGCGGTCGAAGCTGTGCCCCGCCCCGCCGATGATCCGGATGGACGCGTCACCGCCTCGGAGCCGGACCGCGTTGACGTAGCCCTGGGCCTGCTGGGCCGAGCACCAGTCGTCACGATCGCCGATGAGCACGCGCAGCGAGGCCGCCCCGATGTGGGGATCGAGGGGCTGGTGGCCGCACCACGGGTAGGCGGCCAGCACCGCCCGGACCGACGCCCCGGCCGGGCCCAGGACACCTGCGTTCAAGGTGGTGGACGCAGCGAGCTGCACGGCCGTCCCGCCGCGGCTGTGGCCCTGCAGGGCGATCCGGGTGGCGTCGATGGCGGGATGCCGAGACAGCTCGACGACGGTCCTCATGACGTCGTACGCGCTCGCGGCGAAGGAGAACTGGGTCTGATCGGCGATGGTGCTGGTGACGTCGCGGGCGCTGAAGGGATCGAGGACGAAGGCCGCCCAGCCGGCCTCGACCGCCGCCTCGGCGTGACGCAGATGCGACGGGGCGACGGCCAGGCTGCCCGGCACC
>JBIKWW010000270.1:0-5353 GCA_044356125.1 Acidimicrobiia bacterium | reverse complement strand
GAACGGGCGCCCGTGGGCTACGTCACGGCCCTGCGCGAGTCCTCGGTCGTGATCGCCGCCTACATCGGATGGAAGCGCCTCGGTGAGTCGGCCGGGCCTCGCCGGGTGGCCGCCACCCTCGTGGTCCTGGCCGGGCTGATCGTGCTCGTCGCCGGGCGCTGATCGTCCTCGTCGCCGGCCGCTGAGCGACGCTGGGTGCCGAGCGGGCGGCCGGCACGTTCCGTATGGTGGACCGGTTCCGCATCGCGGGATAACCTCGCCCGCATGGCCTTCCCGTCCGACCTGGAGATCGCCCGAGCCGGCACCCTGGCGCCGCTCACCGACATCGCTGCGCAGATGGGGCTCGGTCCCGAGCACCTCGAGCCCTACGGCGACTCCCTGGCCAAGATCCGCCTGAGCGCGATCGACGCCCTGGCCGATCGTCCGCCGGCCAAGTACGTCGTCGTGACGGCCATCACCCCCACGCCGCTCGGCGAGGGCAAGACCACCACGACCGTCGGCCTCGGCCAGGCGATGAAGCACATCGGCAAGCGGGCCGTGATCAGCCTCCGCCAGCCCTCCATGGGCCCCACCTTCGGCATCAAGGGCGGCGCCGCCGGGGGCGGCTACAGCCAGGTCATCCCCATGGACCTGCTGAACCTGCACCTCACCGGCGACTTCCACGCCGTGACGGCCGCCCACAACCTGCTCGCGGCCATGCTCGACAACCACCTCCACCAGGGCAACGAGCTCGGCCTCGACCTCCACGACATCACCTGGCGCCGCGTGCTCGACGTCAACGACCGCGCCCTGCGCAACATCGTGATCGGCATGGGGACGAAGGAGGACGGCGTCGTCCGCCAGACCGGCTTCGACATCACGGCCGCCTCCGAGGTGATGGCGGTGCTCGCCCTGGCCACGTCGATGGAGGATCTGCGCGCCCGCCTGGGCCGGATCGTGGTCGGCTACACGAAGACGGGCACGCCGGTCACGGCCGAGCAGCTCCATGGAGCGGGCTCGATGGCCGTGATCCTGCGCGATGCCATCAAGCCCAACCTGCTCCAGACGCTGGAGAACACGCCGGTGATCGTGCACGCCGGGCCCTTCGGCAACATCGCCCACGGCAACTCCTCGATCATCGGCGACCTCGTGGGCATCCGGGCGGGCGAGTACCTGATCACGGAGGCCGGCTTCGGGGCCGACATGGGCGCCGAGCGGTTCTTCAACATCAAGTGCCGCAACTCGGGGCTCAAGCCCGATGCCGCCGTGCTCGTCGCGACCGTACGCGCGCTGAAGGCCCACTCCGGGAAGTACCGGATCGTGGCCGGCAAGGCCCTGCCGCCCGAGCTGCTGGCGGAGAACCCCGACGACGTCCGGGCCGGGGCGGCCAACCTGATCAAGCAGATCGAGAACGTCAAGGTCCACGGCGTGTCCCCGGTGGTGGCCATCAACGCCTTCCCGACGGATCATGCGAGCGAGCACCAGGCGATCCGGGAGATCGCCGAGTCCATGGGTGCCCGGGTGGCGGTGTGCACCCACTTCGCCGACGGCGGCAAGGGCGCCACCGAGCTCGCCCGGGCCGTGGTGGAGGCCTGTGACGAGCCGTCGGACTTCACGTTCCTCTATCCCGACGACGCCACCCTCAAGCAGAAGATCGAGGCCGTCGCCACCCGCATCTACGGGGCCGGCCAGGTCACCTACAGCGCGGCGGCGAACCGCCAGCTGTCGAACTACGAGCAGAACGGCTTCGGCAAGCTCCCGGTCTGCATCGCCAAGACGCACCTGTCCATCTCGGCCGACGCCTCGCTGAAGGGTGCCCCGAAGGGCCACACCCTCAGCGTCCGGGAGGTCCGGGCGAGCGTGGGCGCCGGGTTCGTGTACCCGATCTGCGGTGACATGCGCACCATGCCCGGCCTGGGCACGCAGCCGGCGGCGGCGATCATCGACATCCTCGAGAACGGTGAGATCACCGGTCTGTCCTGAGTTCACCGGCCCGTTCCTGGAGAGCCCGTAGGGTGACGCAGATGACCGACTCCCTCGCCCGCACGCCCGGCGGGGCCGTCCTCATGGACGGTCTGCGACTGCGCGACGAGACCATCGCCGGGTTGCGGCGCACGATCGAGGCGGCCGGCTCGCCGCCGGTGTGCCTGGCCACGGTGCTGGTCGGTGACGACCGCCCGAGCCGGTCCTACGTGTCGAGCAAGCAGAAGAAGGCCCTCGAGGCGGGCATGCAGTCCCGCCATGTCGAGCTGCCGGCCACGGCGAGCCAGGCCCAGGTCGAGGAGGCCGTGGGCGCCCTGGACGCCGATCCCGCCGTGCACGGCATCCTGTGCCAGCTCCCGCTGCCCGACGGTCTCGATCCCGAGCCCGTGCTGGCGCTGATCCGCCCGGAGAAGGACGTCGACGGGCTGACCGAGCGGTCCATGGGCCGCCTCGTGCGCGGCGTGCCGGGCCACGTGGGCTGCACGCCGCTCGGCGTCATGCGGCTCCTCGAGCGCTACGGCGTGGCCACCTCGGGCAAGCGGGCGGTGGTCATCGGCCGTTCGACCCTCACCGGTCTACCCCAGGTGCTGCTCCTGGCCCGCAAGGGGATCGACGCCACGGTCACGCTGGCCCACTCGCGGACCCCGTCGGGTGACCTCGTCGAGCTGTGCCGGGCGGCCGACATCATCGTCGCCGCCGCCGGGCAGGCCCGCATGATCACCGCCGAGCACGTCAAGCCGGGGGCCGCCGTCGTCGACGTCGGCATCTCCCGCAGCGAGGCGGGCATCGTCGGCGACGTCGACTTCGATGCCGTGCAGGCCGTGGCCGGGGCCATCACGCCCATGCCCGGTGGCACGGGGCCGATGACGATCGCCTGTCTGCTGGAGAACACCCTCGACGCGGCCAGAATGCTGGGCGCGTTCCCGAGCTGACCCGAGGAGGTGATGATGCATGGCCCGCAACAAGCGAACCACCCCGTACCCGCGGCTCACCGAGCCGCTCGTGCGTGACGGCGGCGTGCTGCGCCCGGCCACCTGGACCGAGGCGCTCGACCGCGCCGCCGCCGGGTTCCGCCGTGTGCTCTCGGCTCCCGGAGCCGACCCGACCCGATCGGTCGGCGTGTTCTCGTGCTCGAAGGCGACCAACGAAGTGAACTTCCTCGTCCAGAAGTTCGCCCGGACCGCCCTCGGTACGAACAACATCGATTCCTGCAATCGAACTTGACACGCTCCCTCCGTGGTCGGTCTGGCCACCGTGTTCGGAGCAGGCGGCGGGACGTCCTCGTACCGTGAGGTCGAGGAGGCCGACGTCGTCATCCTCTGGGGCTCCAACGCCCGGGAGACGCACCCGATCTTCTTCCATCACGTCCTGACGGCCGTCCACCGCGGTGCCCGCCTGTTCGTGGTGGACCCGAGGCGCACCTCGTCGGCCCGCTTCGCCGACCGCTGGCTCGGTCTCGAGGTCGGTTCCGACATCGCGCTCGCCCACGCCATCGGGCGCGAGATCATCCACGCCGGCCTCGTCCATGAGGACTTCATCGGGCGCGCCACCACCGGCTTCGAGGAGTACCGCGCCTGTGTGGAGCCCTGGACGCTGGAGCGCGCCGAGGCCGTCACCGGTGTGCCCGCCGAGGCGATCCGCGAGATGGCCCACGCCTACGCCACCGCCGGGAACGCCCAGCTGTGCTGGACGCTGGGCATCACCGAGCACCACAACGCCGTCGACAACGTGGTCTCGCTCATCAACCTGGCGCTGCTGACGGGCCACGTGGGCCGGTACGGCTCGGGCCTGTCGCCGTTGCGTGGTCAGAACAACGTGCAGGGCGGCGGCGACATGGGGGCGCTGCCCAACAAGCTCCCGGGCTTCCAGGACGTCGAGGATCCGGCCGCCCGGGCCAAGTTCGAAGCGGCCTGGGGTGTCACCATCCCGTCCCGCAACGGCATGCACCTCACCGCCATGTTCGAGGCGATGGGCCGGGGCGAGCTGAAGGCGGCCTATGTCGTGGGTGAGAACCCGGCGCAGAGCGAGGCCGACTCGCAGCACGCGATCCACCTCCTCGAGGGGCTCGAGCACCTCGTGGTGCAGGACATCTTCCGCACCAGGACCGCCGAGCTGGCCAACGTCGTGCTACCCGCCAGCGCGGCGTGGTGCGAGAGCGACGGCACCGTCACCAACTCCGAGCGCCGTGTGCAGCGGGTCCGCAAGGCCATCGAGCCACCGCCCGGCGTGAAGGACGACCGCGAGATCATCCGCGAGCTGGCCGCCCGGCTCGGCCAGGAATGGCCGGCTGCCTCGGCCGAGCAGGTGTGGGACGAGCTGCGCTCGCTGTCCCCGCTCCACAAGGGCATGAGCTACGCCCGCCTGGAGTCGCTGGGCGGCATCCAGTGGCCGTGCCCCGACGAGGACCGCCTCGAGCCCTCGTTCCTCCACGGCCGCCTCTGGGCCGAGCGCCTCGAGGACCGCGGCCGCCTGGCGCCGTTCAGCGTGACGGAGTGGGCGGGACCGGTCGACGAGCTCAACGCCGACTTCCCGATCCGTCTCACCACGGGTCGGCGGCTCGACTCCTACAACACCGGCGTGCAGTCGGGCGGGTTCGCCTCGCCGCTGCGCCAGGGCGAGACGCTCGACCTGAACCCCGACGACGCCCGCCGCCTGGGGGTCGTCGACGGTGAGACCGTGCGCATCACGTCGCGCCGCGGCGCAGTCGAGGCACCGGTCCGGATCGACACGGCGCTCAAGCCCGGTCTGGCGTTCATGACCTTCCACTTCCCCGACGAGATCGACGTCAACGTGCTCACCATCGAGGCGAACGACCCGCGCTCGGGCACCGCCGAGTTCAAGGCCTCGGCGATCCGGGTGGAGAAGATCCCCTTCGTCGCCGCCGCCGGCTGAGCAGCACCGACCGCCGACCGAGCGACCAGCCATGGACCTCCGCTTCCCCGCCGCCGAGCCCACTCCCGACGAGATCGCCGCGCTCGACGCCGTCATCGGCCCGGCGCGCCCCGCCGATGCGTGGCAGCAGGAGGACGGCGGCCTGCACCTCGCCCGGGCCCGGCGCCACGAGCTGCTCGCCGCGCTCTGGGCCCTGCAGGACCGCGTCGGGTGGATCAGCGAGGGCGGCATGGGCGAGATCGCCCGGCGGCTGGAGGTGCCGCCGTCGGAGGCGTACGGCGTGGCCAGCTTCTACGCCATGTTCTCCCTCCAGCCCGCTCCGCCGCGGACCGTGCACGTGTGCACCGACATCGCCTGCGCCATGACCGACGGTGCGGGGCTGCTCGAACGCCTGCAGCAGGCCGTCGACGGCCGCGCCGATGTGCGGGCCGTCCCCAGCCCCTGCCTGGGCCTGTGCGACCGGGCGCCGGCGCTGCTGGTGAGCGAGGCGGGCCGGGAG
>JBIKWW010000269.1:0-5354 GCA_044356125.1 Acidimicrobiia bacterium | reverse complement strand
GACGAGGCCCTGGCGGTGGGCCAGCTCCGGGTGGTCGACGGCTTCGCCATCCCCGTGGTGGCGACCGCCATTGCGCTCACACTCGGGCGCGCCGACGATGTCGACCGGCTCGTGTCCTGGGGACTGCACGTGTTCTCCGACCCGACCACCGGGCAGCGCCGCCGCAACGACGACCTCGACCGCTATCTGGCCGAGCGCGTCGACGGTGCCCGTCACCGACCCGGTGACGACCTCTTCGGCGACCTCGCCCGGGCCACGATCGAGGGCCGGCCACTCACCCGCGACGAGATGCTCGGGTACGGCTATCTCGTGCTGGCCGGAGGACGCGACACGGTGATCGCGTCCATCGCCGGCGCGCTGCGACATCTCGCCACCGACCCGGGGGCGGCCACCACCCTGCGCGCCGACGTCACGCTGATCCCGACCGCCGTGGAGGAGTACCTGAGGGTGCTCTCCCCGCTCGCCCACATCGGCCGGACGGTCGCTGCAGAAACCGAACTCGGCGGACACCCGTTCCGCACAGGCGAGCTGGTGTCACTGTGCTTCGCTGCCGCCAACCGCGATCCGCGGGTGTTCGACGACCCCGACGAGTGCCGGATCGGGCGTAGCCCCAACCGGCACGTGGCGTTCGGTCACGGCCCCCACACCTGCATCGGCGCGCCGCTGGCCCGCATGGAACTGGCTGTCGTCATCGAGCGCTTCCTGGCCAAGGTCGCCCACGTGGAGGTCCTCGGGCCCCCCGGCGGGTGGGAGCCGGCCGGAGTCGACCGCGTCACCAGCGGCTCCGCCCTCCCCGCCGACCTGACGATGCACATCTGCTGACGCCATCGCGCCCCAGGGCGCCCGATGGTCCGTGACCACGTCGTCAACGCGGCGCCATAACGGTCCAGGGGAACCCGAGGTTCCCGGCGTGGGCGGGACGGTTCGGCTCCCAGTCCACGACCAGGACCTTGGCGTCGGAGTACTGGGTGAATCCGAAGATCGTCCATCGCTGGTTCTTTCGCCCCCGGAGGACGAGCTTGTCGTCCTCGACGGTGTAGCGGCCCGCGTCCGAGCCCGTCTGCGAGGCGAAGACGCCAGGTCCGCCCGCCGCATTGGTGACCCGGAACGTGAACGTTCCGTCCGCCTTGAGGTTGAGTGACCATCCCGACGCCGTGTATCCGACGCCGACCGCCCCGGTTGCGCTGTTCATCACCGTCCCCGACATCCCGGTGCTGGTGCCGTAGCTGCCCACCAGGTCGGCAGCATTCACGAGGGGGGTCCGCGTCGCGCCCTGCACCTGGATCTGGCTGAACACCTGTTCGGCGAGCGTGGCCCCGGTCGGGTACTGGAAGCCTGCCGTGAATCCCGCTCCCGGCTCGTAGGGGGGCGGCGGATTCCCGTAGGTCACCGCCACGACCACCGGCTGCCACTGGGCGCCGGCCCGGATCAACGTGACGACGACGAACGTGGGGGCTTGCAGTTGGGGTTCTTGCACCTGCCCGACCCGGTAGTACGCGGGAGCCCCGCCCACGAAGCGGCAGTAGAAGTTCCGGTCCTCCCGGTCAACCTTTCCCTGAGGCCGCAAGAGCTCCCATTGGGCATTCAGGTCCGCCCCCATGTTCCCCGACGCCGGGATCGCCGGAGGGAAGCGCACCAGCGTGCGGACAGGGCCATCGGCAGAGGCGACCTTGACGTACCAACCGCCCAACTCCTCCCAGCCCCCGGGCATCCGCACCGAGAAGCCCGGGGCGAAGCCGTCGGTGCTCGCCACCGTCGCGCCCGGAGGCGCCGTCATGGGCGGCCGAGGACGAGCCGTGACGCTCAGCCCTTGGCTGGTGACCTGCGTGGGGCTTCCCCCGAAGAACGCGCTCAGGAACTTCTTCGCGGCAGCGCCGAGGGATTGAGCCCCCGCCTCGTCCCGGGTGACGCTCGCCAGGACCAGCATCAACGAGGCGACCGCCAGGTGAGTCTCGTAGACCTGTTGGCGGGCGTAGTTGTTCGTGTCCAGGGCCCGGCGGCTGGAGCGGAAGGCCTGTCTGAGCTGGTTCCGCACCCGGCTGACGGTCGCCTCCGCAGGCTCCGATCGGTTCGCGATCGCGTCCAGGACGACGAGATCGAAGGCGATGGCTCCGGCGACGTCGTACCTGTCCGCCCCCGTCTGGCTCTCCTCGTAGGCCTTGATGAAGGTCTCGATCCCCTCCCGAAGGGTCTTCCGGTCATCCTCGTTCTCCCCGATCAGGTCGACCACCGCTTGAACGGTCTGCCGCGTTCCGTCCGGACGGAAGCTCAAGGCCGGAGCGGCGGCTGAGCGGCCCGGCGCGAGCCCCTTCTCACCGATCTCCATGAGGCTGGCGACGATCGGGTTGCTCGGCCCGGCGACACCGGGCGTCACGGCGGCATCCTGGGAAGCCGCCGTGGGGGAAAACGCAGTCGGGGAAAGGACCGTTGACGCAACCGCAACAAGCAGCAACCCGGGGAGCATTCGCATTCCTCGACCTTAGATCTCCCCCTCCCCGACGTCGTCTCCGATGCGTCGCAGGTGATCGGAGCCCTCGGAATGATCACCTGCGAGAACGCGGCGATGGCGGACGCCGGTGCCGACGCGCTTGGCCGGGCTCTTGGGTCCGGCGAGGACGACGACGCTGCAGGCCGGCATGCTCCGCCCGCCCGGACCGGGGCGGGGCATGCACCGAGGACTGGACGATCGGTCGCGTTCCGAGGTGGTGAAGCGCCCAGCATTCACCCGCACGACGGGTCCTCGCCGGCCCGACAGGCCCTCATCCCGGCACTGGCGTCTCGTCGCAGGACACGGCTCGGCGGCGGCACTCGACGGGAGTCGGCCGCCTCACGGATCGGGGGATCCTGCGCTCGCAGCGGCGACAGCAGCTGCCTGAAGATCCGTCAGGTACACCCTGTGACCTGCGGTTTCGTGGTCGGGCTGGCGGGATTTGAACCCACGACCTCTTGACCCCCAGTCAAGCGCGCTAACCAAGCTGCGCCACAGCCCGTCCCGAAGGATGCCCGTCAACCTTACACGCCCGGCTCAGGCGGCCGGTCAGCGACGCTCCCCGGACCGGACCGGTGCGCTCAGTCGGCCGCCCGACGCCGACGGGCTCGCACGACGAGCCAGCCCAGGCCACCGGCCAGGCCCACGATCACGACCGCGTCGAGGTAGCCCGTCCATCGCTCGGCGTCCTCCCACCGATCCCCGAGCGCCCGGCCGATGGCGATCCAGATCAGGTTCCATGCCGCGCTGCCCAGCGCCGTGAACAGGCAGAACCGTCCCAGCGGCATCCGGTTGGAACCGGCCGGGATCGACACCAGCGACCGCACCAGGGGCACCATGCGCCCGAAGAGCACCACCCACTGGCCGTGACGGTCCCACCAGGCGTCGGCGCGGTCCACGTCGGCCCGCTTGATGCCGAGCGGCCTGCCCACCCGGGCCAGGATCGACTCGAGACGTTCCTCCCCCACCAGGGCACCGAAGGCGTAGAGCACGAGCGCGCCGAGCACCGATCCGACCGTTGCCGCCACCACGGCCGCCACGAAGCCGAACTCACCGGTGCTCACCTGGAAGCCGGTCAGCAGCAGCACCAGCTCGGACGGGATCGGAGGGAACACGCTCTCCAACGCGATCAGCAACGCCACACCGGCCAGGCCGATGGCCTCGACCAGCTCAGTGGCGCGGTCGACCAGGGTGGAGGCGACGATCATGACCGTGGATTCTGGCAGTTCACTTCCACCGACCAGGACCATCCGACCGGTTCGCTCCGCCCCTCAGAACCGGTGGGCCACCCACTCGATCCCCTCGACGGCCCGCCAGATCAGATACGCCGTCACCGCGCCCACCAGCAGCTTGAAGTGCCACGGGACCTTGGGCTCGTCACCCTCCTGCTCACCAGGCCCCGGGATGCCCAGCGCCCGGGCCTCGGTGCGCAGCGACCCCTTCGTGGCGAGGACGGTCTCGCACTCGGGGCAGGCCCCGTCCTTGGTGACCTCGTTGGGCCGCCAGTACTTGCCGCACGGGTCGCACCAGGGCACGGTCAGGCCCCTTCCCCAACGGGGGCACGCAGACGGGGCCCGGCCGCCGCCACCCGTGACGGAACAGCATGGCCGACCGTCGCCGCCGTGAGCGCGCTGACCTCGAGCAGACGGTCGAGATCGATGCCGGTGACCACGCCGAGATCGTCGCAGAGATGGACCAGGTCCTCGGTGGCCAGGTTGCCCGCCGCGCCGGCGGCGAAGGGCGACCCGCCCAACCCGCCGACCGACGTGTCGAACCGGGCGACGCCGAGCAGCATCGCCGCGTAGGCGTTCACCAGCGCGGTTCCCCGGGTCTCGTGCAGGTGCAGGCCGACGTCGCTCCGGGCCCGGTCCCCCAGGCCACCGAGCACATCGGAGATCCTCCGGGGGGTGGCCATGCCCGTGGTGTCGGCGAGCGTGACCCGGGTGACCCCGGCGTCGAGCACGCGCTCGCAGATCCGCGACACCTCGGCCACGGGGATCTCACCCTCGTAGGGCGACCCGAAGCTGCAGGACACGACCGCGTCCACCCCGATCCGGCCGGCCGCGACACCCACGATCGCAGCCATTTCGGCGAGCGACTCCTCGACCGTCATGCGCACGTTCTTCTCGTTGTAGGCAGGGCTGGCCGACAGCGTCACGGTGAGCTCGTCGACGCCGGCCTCCATGGCGAACTCGGCACCGCGGCGGTTGGGCACCAGCGCCGTGCGCACGACGCCGGACGGGCGTCCGACCCCAGCGACCACCTCGGCCGCGCCGACCATGGAGGGAACGGCCCGCGGCGACACGAACGAGCAGATCTCGATGTGCCCGACGCCGGCGGCGACGAGCGCGTCGATCAACCGCACGCGGGCTTCGACGGGCACCGGCTCCTCGGCCTGCAGCCCGTCGCGCGGACCGACGTCACGCACCACCACCTCGCCCGGCAACCCCGGGCCGATGCTCATCACCGGTCCCCCTCCGGCCGGGGGCCGCCGCGGGGCACTGTCGGGGTCATGGGCCGAGTCTTGCGCGCCCGGGCGGGAGCGGGATCACCGTCACCCGTGGGCGACCCCGTCCCTCCGCGCGCCCGGGACCGCCACGCTGGACCGTCGCCGTCCCCGGCGGGCAGGATGACACATGCCCTCCGCCACCATTCCGGAGGCCTCCGACCCGGTTCGATTCGAGGCCCCCGGCCCCGGCCGCTGGAACCTGGACCGCTCCCACATCGCCGGGGGCGCCACGCCCATCACCGCCGAGTGGAACAGCCACGGCGTCGAAGCCGGTCTGCGCCGGGCCTTCGCCGAGCTCGGAACCCCCGCCGACGCCCTCCGGGCCCGGTTCGTCAACGGCTTCATGTACACCCGACT
>JBIKWW010000268.1:0-5356 GCA_044356125.1 Acidimicrobiia bacterium | reverse complement strand
GTAGGGGCTGGCCGCGGTCTCGAGCGTGACCCCGGCGGCGGCCAGGGCGGCCCCCACGCGACGGTCCCGGGCGATGCCGGTGGGCGTGAACTCGGCGGTGGCCCGGACGGTCGTGGCGCCGGTCCGGCGGGCCAGCTCGACCAGTTCGCGGGCCGGGTCGCCGGTGCGCACGACGAGCGGCAGACCGTCCTGGCGGAGGCTGCGCAGGGTCCGGAGCAGGTAGGCGAGCCGGTTGGGACCGCTCGGGGCCGTCAGCGACGGGTCGAGCACGAACACCACCGCCAGGGGCCGGCCGGCCGCCGCCGCTTCGGTGACCGCCCGCAGCAGCACCGGATGGTCTCGCAGTCGCAGGTCCCTCCGAAGCCACACGATCACGGCACGAGCGTGGCCCGGGCCCGCCCCCTACCGGTAGCCACCGGGAGCCACCGGGAGCCACCGGGCCCAGCCGCGCCACCGGGCTAGCCGCTGCGGGCCGCCGCCCGGCGGCGGGCCAGGCGCCGCAGCAGGGCCCCGCCGGCCAGGCCCCGCACGGCGACCGTGAGCAGCACGACCGTCGCCTGCAGGATCTGGGCCGCCTCGGTGGGGATGTCGGCCCGCAGGTTCATGCCGATGGCACCGGTCTGCAGCGCGCTGAACACCAGCGCGAAGACGACCGTGGCGGCCAGGCCGTTGGCCGCCACCACGGCGATCATCACGCCGTCCCAGCCGTAGCTGGCGCCGATCCCCCGCACGAAGCGGTGCGGGCCGGCCATCAGCAGGAGGGCGCCACCGAGCCCGGCCAGCGCACCTGATGCGAGCAGCACGCGACCGGTCGTCGCCGCCGTGTCGACGCCGCCGAAGCGGGCGAAGCGCGGTGCCAGACCCGTCATCCGCCACTCGTAGCCCACCGTCGAGCGGCCCAGCACGACGGCGACGACCACCACCGCCACCCCGGCGATGGGCACCGACAGGTTCACGCCCCCGAGCCACGACACGGCGGGCAGGAAGCCCGTCGACCCGATCGGCCGCGACATCGGCGAGCTGCGGGCCCGGTCGGCCAGCGGGCCCGCGATCAGCCACTGCGTGCCGTAGTCGGCCACGAAGTTCAGCATCAGCGTGACGACGAACTCGTCCATCCCGGCGTGGCGGCGGGCGAGGGCGGCCAGGCCCGCCCAGACGGCACCTCCGGCGGCACCGAGCAGACACAGGACCGGCACCTGCAGCCCGGCCGGGAGATCGAGCCACAGCCCGCCGACCGTCGCCGCCATGGCCCCGGCGAGGAACTGCCCGGGCTGACCGAGGTTGACGGCCCCGCAGGCGAAGGCCACCGACGCCGACAGGCCGCACAGCAGCAGGGGCACGGCGTTGCGCAGCGTGCCCGTGCGGTCGCGGCCGTCGGCCAGCGATGACGCCCACAGGCCGCGGGCCCCGTCGATCGGGTCGTAGCCGAACAACCGCAGCACGAGCACGCCGATGATCAGCGCGCTGATCGTTCCGACGGCAGCGGTCGCTGCGTCGCGCCGGCGCTCGAGCAGCTTCGTCACCGTTCACCCACCGAGGGGTCGGGCTCCCCCACCGAAGGGCCTGGCTCCCCCGCCGGGCCGTTGAGCATGGCCTCGCCGATCGCCGCTGCGGTGAGGTCCCCCACCGGGCCCTCCAGCGCGGTCCGACCCCGGTGCAGCACGTGGATGCGGTCCGACAGCAGGAGCAGCTCCTCGAGGTCGGCGGACACGAGCAGCACCGCCGTCCCATCTGCCCGGCGGCGAAGGATCTCGCCGTGGAGGGCCTCCACCGACCCGACGTCGATCCCGCGCGTGGGCTGGTCGAGCACGAGGAGGGGCCGCCCGAAGGCGAGCTCTCGGCCGACCACCACCTTCTGCTGGTTGCCGCCGCTCAGCGACCCGAAGAGCTGCTCGGGCCCCGACATCACGATCTCGTAGCGCTGCTGCAGCTCCCGGGCGAAGGCCGCCGCCGCCCCGCGGCGCTGCCACCACCCACGCCGGGAGCGGAGCCGCGGGGAACGGCGGTGGTGGGTCATCCGCGCCGTATCGAGCACCGGCCCCGACACCGCACCGCCTTCGGCACGGCGGTCCGCAGGGACGGCGGCGAGCACGAGGCGACGCTCCACGATGGGCTGGTCGGCCACGTCGACGCCCAGCACGCGGATGGTCCCGCCCGCCACCGGCGCGACCCCGACGACGGCGTCGACGAGCTCGCGCTGGCCGGCATCGTCGAGACCGGCGACACCCACGATCTCGCCGGCGTGGACCGTCAGGTCGACGGGGCCGAGGCGACCCGACCGCAGCCCGGCGACCTCGAGCACCAGCGGGCCCGGGGGCCGGGGCTCGCGACGCGAGGTGAGCACGACGTCGCGGTCGACCATCAGGCGGGCGAGCTCCGAGCGGGTCGTCCCTGCCGCCGGAACGGTTCCGACCAGGTGGCCATCGCGCAGCACCGACACGCGGTCGGCGAGCTCGAGCACCTCACCGAGCCGGTGCGAGATGAACACCACGGTGCGGCCCCCGTCCCGCAGGCGCCGCAGCTCGGCGAAGAGGCGGGGCACCTCCTGGGGGGTGAGCACTGCGGTCGGCTCGTCGAGGATCAGGACACCGACGTCACGGTGCAGCAGCTTGGCGATCTCGACCTGCTGGCGGGCGGCGACGCTGAGCTCGCCGACGAGGGCGTCGGGCCGCAGCGGGAAGCCCGCCCGATCGAGGGTGGCGGCGACGTCGGCCCGGGCGCGCTCGGCGTCGATCAGGCCGACCCGGCGCACCGGTTCGGCGCCCAGGACGACGTTCTCCCACACCGTGAAGCCCTCGACGAGGAGGATCTCCTGGTGGACGAGCCCGATGCCGGCGGCCATGGCGTCACGGGCCGAGGTGAACCGTACCGGCCGGTCGCCGACGAGCACCTGGCCCCGGTCGGCGGCCAGCTCACCGGCCAGGATCCGCATCAGCGTGCTCTTGCCGGCGCCGTTCTCCCCGACCACCGCATGGATCTCGCCCGCCTCGACGGCCAGCGACACGTCGTCGAGTGCGACCGTCGCCGGGGGGAAGACCTTCGTGACGCCGCGGGCCTCCAGCGCAGGGGTCCGGGGCTCGGGTCGTTCGCCGGGCATCGCCCGCGGACCGTAGCCTCGAACGCCATGGCCGCCAACGATGACCAGGCACGGTTCTGGAACGGCGCCGGTGGCGCCTCGTGGATCGACCTCCAGGAGCTGATGGACCGCCAGTTGGCACCGCTCGGCCAGGCGGTGATCGACCACCTCGCCGTCGCCCCCGGGGAGCGGGTGCTCGACGTCGGCTGCGGGTGCGGGGCGACGACCCACGCCCTCGGGGAGCGCACGGGGCCGACGGGATCGGTGCTCGGCGTCGACATCTCCGAGCCCATGCTCGAGGCCGCCCGGCGCCACGCCGCCCCCCACGTGAGCTTCCTCGCCGCCGACGCCCAGACCGCCGACCTCGGTGAGGGCCGCTTCGACGCCGTCGCCTCCCGCTTCGGGGTGATGTTCTTCGCCGATCCCGTGGCCGCGTTCGCCAACCTGGCGCGGGCCACCCGCCGGGGCGGGCGCCTGGCGTTCGTGTGCTGGCAGTCGCCCCGGCTGAACGAGTGGGCCTCGGGCATCGGGGCCGTCGGCAACGCCGTGCTGGGGCCCCTGCCCCCGCTCGATCCCCGGGCCCCGGGGCCCTTCGCGTTCGCCGATCGCGACGACGTGCGCGGCATCGTTCGTGACGCCGGCTGGGCCGGGGTCGTGGTCGACGACCTGCGTCGCAGCATGCAGGTGTTCGGGACGGACCGGATCGAGCTCGCCATGGAGGGGGCGCTGCGCGTGGGCGGACTGTCCCGGAGGATGGCCGACGCCACCGAGGAGCAGCGCGGCGAGCTGCGAGCGGCCGTCCGGCGCTTCCTGCTCGACCGCTGGACGCCCTCGGGCTGGTTCTGCGACGGCGTCTGCTGGCTGGTGACCGCCACCCGACCGTGACCGCCACCCCACCGTGACCGCCACCCCACCGTGACCGCCGCTGCGCCCCGGGGCCGTTAGCTTCGGGGCGCATGGATCCCCGCGAACTCGTTCGCCTCACGTCGTACAGCCACGGCGCCGGGTGAGCGTGCAAGCTCGGGCCCACCGAGCTCGCGCAGGTTCTGCGCGGTCTGCCCCCTGTCATCCATCCCGACCTCGTCGTCGGCACCCTCACCGGTGACGACGCCGCCGTCTGGCGCCGCCCCGACGGCTCGATGCTCGTCGCCACGGTCGACTTCTTCACGCCGATCGTCGACGACGCGCGCACGTGGGGCCGGATCGGTGCCGCCAACTCGGTGTCCGACGTGTTCGCCATGGGCGCCGATCCGCTCTTCGCCCTCAACGTCGTCGCCTGGCCCCGTGAGGTGATCCCCCTCGAGCTCCTCGGCGAGGTCCTCGCCGGGGCCGTCGAGATCGGCGCCCAGGCGGGGTACCCGACGGTCGGCGGGCACACCATCGACGGACCCGAGCCCCTGTTCGGTCAGGTGGTCGTCGGGGTGCTCGCCGCCGGAGCGCCGGTGCTGACCAACGACGCCGGACGGGCGGGCGACGACCTCGTGCTGACCAAGGCCCTGGGGACGGGCGTCGTGGCGACCGCGGTGAAGCGGCTGCCTCCGACGGCCGTCGCCCCGGGTGGGGAGATCGCCGACGCCTACGCGTCCGCGGTCACCTCCATGACGACGCTCAACGCCACGGCCTCACGGGTGGGCGTGGCGTCGGGGGTCCGGGCCGCCACCGACGTCACGGGCTTCGGCCTCGTCGGCCACCTGCACAAGCTGGCGCTGGCCTCCGGGGTGGTCGCCGCCGTGACCGTCGACGCGCTGCCGGTGCTCAGCGGGGTCCCGGAGCTGATCGGACGCGGCTTCGTGCCCGGCGGAACGGGTCGCAACGCCGAGTTCGTCGAGGGTGCGGTCAGCGGCCCGGCCTGGACCGACCCCCTGCGCCGGGCGGTGCTGGCCGACCCCCAGACCTCGGGGGGCATGCTGCTTTGTGCACCGGCGGGGTCGGGGCCGGACCTGGTGGCGGCTCTGGCCCGAGCCGGGGTGGCCTCGGCGGTCGTCGGCCGCCTCAAGGCACCGACGACCACGACCCCGGCCGGGACCGTCACCGTCTGATCGCCCGGCCGGCACTCGTCAGCGGGTCAGCACGTCAACGGCGGCGGGCTGCCACCGGAGGCGACGCCCCGAGGCCCGGTCGAACAGGCGGATCCGGGCCGGATCGGCACTCAGCCGCAGCGACGATCCCGGACGCAGCCCGAGCGGCCGGGGCCCTCGCACGGCGATCACGGCGCCCCGCTCACCGGTGCGGCAGACGGCGATCTCCTCGCTGCCCAAGTTCTCCCGGGTCGTCACGGTG
>JBIKWW010000020.1:0-17892 GCA_044356125.1 Acidimicrobiia bacterium | reverse complement strand
CCACCACGGCGCCGTCCGCGGCGGCGTGCTGCGCATACACCGCATCGCCCGCACCGACCTCGGCGGCGGAGGGACCGTCGCCCAGCTGCGCACCGCCTGCGCCCTCGCCCGGCAGGCCCGGTCCGCCGCCCCCTCCACCGTCGGCTGGCCTCCCCCGCCCGTCGGCTGAACCGACACACGACCCGACCGGCCCGACCGGCACACGACCCGACCGACACACGACCCGACCGAAACACGACCCGACCGAAACACGACCCGAGGAGCCACGTGATCAACCATCTCCACATCGACCCGCAGGCCGTCCCGGCCGTGCCCGACCCCGACACCGGCGGCCGGCTGCGGGTCCACGCCGACGCCTTCGGCCAGGCCGGCGTCCCGTTCATCATCCAGGTCACCGACCCCCCGGACACGACCCGGCCACGGCATCACCACCACGGCGACGTCTGCTACGTCTACGTCGCCGGCGAGCACCACATCGAAGGTGAGGGCACCTACCGGGCCGGCGATGTCCGGTGGACCCGCGCCGGCCACGTGTACGGACCCGAGACGACAGGTCCCGAGGGCGGCACGTGGTGGATCATCTCGTCAGCCAACCCGATCCCGGTCGTCGACGTCGGAACGGGCACCGGGCGGACCGCTCCGGCGGGCGGCGTCGCCGAGCTGGCGCGCGTGTCCGCGTGCGATGCCCCCGACGAGCTCGACGGGCTCGCCGCGCTCACCATCGATCCCGGTGCCGTGATCGTCGAGGGCCTGCTCGACCCCGGACAGGTCGAGCGCGTGAACCGGGAGATCGACGACTGGCTCGCCGCCCATCCCGGAGACGGCGCACCCGACAGCGGCAGCGCGCTCTACGACCTGTTCCTCGGGGCCCGGACCGTTCGCCTCCACGGTCTCGTCGCGAAGCTGCCCACGACCGGACACGACCTGATCGCTTCGGCCCCGATCGTGCAGTGGGCGCAACGCGCCCTGGCCCGGTCTGCCACGAGCATCCTGCTCAACGCCGACGAGGTCATCGAGATCGGCCCCGGTGAGCCGGCCCAGTACCTCCACCGGGACTCGGACTCCTGGCCGGCCCTCGCGCCGGGCCAGGACCCGTTCATCGTCAACGCCATCGTCGCCCTCGGCGAGGTCACCGCCGAGAACGGCGGCACCGTGGTCGCCCCCGGCAGTCACCGGTGGGCTGCGGGCCGCCAGCCACAGGCCCACGAGGTCGCCGTGGCGACGATGCGCCCCGGCGATGCGCTGCTGTTCCGAGGCGATCTCCTCCATGGCGGGGGTGCCAACACCACCGACCGTCCCCGGCGGGTCGTGTCGCTGTCCTACTGCTCGGGATGGCTCCGGCCGGTCGAGAACCACCTCGCCAACCTCGGCGTCCCCGCCGTGCTGGCCTGCGACCGGACGGTGCGGGGCCTTCTCGGAGCCGGAGTCCATGACGCCACCGCCCGCGGCGGCGGCCTGCTCGGCCTGATCGACGGCCGGTCCCCGGAGTCGACGGGCACATGATCTGGCTCGCGCTCACCGTTGCCCTCGATGGCGTCGCCACCACGAGCAGCCGCCTCTCGAAGGGGTTCACCCGGGTCGGCTGGTCGGCGGCGACGCTCCTCGCCTATCTCGGGGTCCTCCTCAGCTTCAGCAAGGCCATCCACACCCTCCCCGTGGGCTCCGCCTACGCCCTCTGGTCGGGCCTCGGCACGGTCACCATCGCCACCATCGGCGTCATCGCCTTCAACGACCGGATCGGGCCCAGGGCTGTCATCGGGATCGCCCTCATCGTCGTCGGGGTGGCCGTCCTGAACAGCACCGGTGTCCGCCACGGTTGACCCGTCGTTGCTGACAGCAATTCCGGTCATGTCCGACGGGCCGCCGCTCGCCGAGGTCGAAGCCAAGTTCTCCGAGATGGTCGACCGCGTCGAGCAGCAACACGACCGGATCAGCGTCACCCGCCACGGACGACCCGCAGCAGTACTGATGGGCGCCGACGACCTCGCCGCGCTCGAGGACACCCTCGAACTGCTGTCCGACCCGGCAGCGATGGCCGACGTCGCGCCGGCGCGGCGGGAGGGTGTGTGGCGGAGGTGGACGGGAATCGAACCCGCCTGACAGGGATCGCCTGTCACGCCCGCTTTGAAGGCGGGGGAGCCCACCAGGAACCCAGACACCTCCGGATCCGAACCTAGCCGCTCGCCCGGCTCGCGGCTGCAGCGGGCTCGGGCGGACTCCATGGGACCGGGGGCGGATTCCGCCGTCGTCCGGTCACCTGTCGAGCTGGGTCCGGACGATGCGTGCCGTGCCGGGCCCTTCGGCGGGTTGCACGTGGAGCTGGCCGTTGTCGGCGACGTACTGGCCCGATCAGGCCCCCGGGCGTTCCCCGAGACGCGCATCGAGACCGGCGATGGCGGCGACGATCGCCGATGGGTCCTCCAGCGGCGACACGTGCCCGCGCTGGGCGACCACGAGCCGGTCGCCGAAGCGCTCGCGGGGGGTGTCGGCCAGCACGTAGTCGGTCGTCCCGGCGAGCACGCTGAAGGGCACCGGCGTGGCGGCGATCCGTTCGACCGAGTCCTCGTTGTCGAGCACGGCCGCCTGGACGCTGCGCCGCAACTGCGTTCGGCCCATCGCCTTGGCCCGACCGCCCATCTCGGCGATCAGCGCCGGCCGCTCGGTGATGGTGGCCGGGTCGAACAGGGACTTGGCGGCGATGCGGCCGTAGGCACCGGCGGGGAAGCCCGTGGCCAGCATGAGCTGCTGGGAGCGGAACCCGATCCGACGCCCCCCGCTGAACCGCCGGGGAGGCGTGTTGCAGTACAACGCGGCGGCGACGAGTTCGGGTCGGCGCTGCACGATGCGGGCCAGCGTCGCTCCACCCCAGGAGTGCCCGACCCAGACGGCGCTCGTCACGCCTGCCCCCACGACCGCCTCGGCGACGGCGTCGGCGATGTCCCCGGGTGCCTCTCCCGAGCGCAGGGGCCGGCTCAGGCCGTGGCCGGGCATGTCGAGCGCGATCGTGGCCCGGGGGGCCAAGCGGGCCCGGACGGCGTCCCAGAGCCCGCGGTCGAAGAACAGGCCGTGGAGGAAGACGACCGTGGACCCGGGACCGTCGGTACGGTCGAGGTACAGGCCGCTCATGACCGGCTCCCGGGGGCGACCGAGCGGTCGGAGACCCAGTTGCCGTGGAAGCCGTGCGGTACCCGCCGGGGTAGCAGCACGCGGGCGACGGGGGCAGCGGACAGGTCGCGCGCGTCGAGCACGACGAGCTCGCTGCGGCCCGTGTCCGCGTCGGACACGTAGGAGAGCAGCCACCCGTCGTCCTCGGCGGTGCCGGCCGGGTCGGCGACGAACGCCGGCTCGGCGGTGCCGCGCCCCGGCCCGTGGTCGTGGAGGGTCATCACCCCCGCCTGGTAGTCGTACTTGTAGGTCGCGCCGGGGATGAAGCCCTCACCCACCCCGGCCGTGTAGCCGTAGCGGTGCCGGCGGCCGGTGAGGTCGCCCCGGATCCCCGGGAACTCGTGGAACCGGTCGTCGACACGTTCCTCGTTCACCCGGCGGGCGACGGGATCGACGGTCCAACGGTCGAGCGTCGGCAGCGAGTCACCGGCGGGTCCCCAC
The DNA here is from genome assembly GCA_044356125.1 of Acidimicrobiia bacterium. GTDB lineage: Bacteria > Actinomycetota > Acidimicrobiia > Acidimicrobiales > JANYDT01 > JBIKWW01. The sequence continues at coordinate 14,286 of JBIKWW010000020.1, read as the reverse complement.
ACGTCGTTGAGGAACATGCGCTCGTAGCGGCAGACGTCGAGCACGACCCGGCCCTGCTCGTCCTCGAAGGCGTTGAGCGGGTGGAACACGTAGCAGGGCTCGACCTCGGCCCAGATGATGTCGGCGGCTGCGCCGTCGCGGGGCAGCAGCCCGACCCGGGCGCCGTAGTCGTCGTTCCAGCGGAACGGGAACGAGAAGCGGCCGGAGAGTGCCAGGTCGAGGTCCACGGTCACGGGCAGGTCGTAGATGACCACGTAGTGCTCCGTGAGGGAGACGTCGTGGATCATCGACATCCCCGGGAGCGGGACGTCCACGACCTTGCCCACCCGCCCGTCAGGCCCGACCACCACGTACTCGACGTGGTCGAGCAGCTCGGCCCAGGAGTAGCAGAGGCCGTGGAGGGCTCCGGTGGCGGGGTCTCGCTTGGGGTGGGCGGTGAAGCCGTGGGGAAGCGTGCCGAAGAAGTCGTTCCGGCAGATCGTGTCGAGCTCGTAGCCGAGCTCCATGGGCCGCGAACCCCCCTCGACGAGCGCCCAGGTGGTTCCGGCGAACCCGCCGACGTTGGTGTTGGCGGCGAAGTCGACGCGCCCCACGGGACCCGGCACCTCCGGCTCGCCCAGGGCCTGGCTGACCGCCGCGCTCCGGACCCACCGGTTGCGGTACCACTCGGCCCGGCCGTCGCGCAGGCGAACCCCGTGGACCATGCCGGCACCGGTGAACCAGTGGTTGGTCGCCGGATCCACGGGGTTCAGCGGGTTGGGACCGTTGCGCAGGTAGCGGCCCTCGAGCACGGGCGGGATCTCCCCGATCACCGTGAGGTCGTAGGCCGTCACCTCCTCGGTCACGGGGGCGAAGCCGCCCTCCAGGTAGATGTTGCGACGGGTCGGGTCGGCGTTCACGGGGACCTCCGGGCGTCGATGCGGCAGCAGTTCATGCGCTCACCATAACAGCGTAATTGACGTTGTCAAGTCCGGTTGGGACGGCCCGCCGCCGAGGTCCCCACCGGCCGGCCCTCGATCCGTTCCCGGTGGCGGGCTACGCTCCGCCCACCTGCCCGGGGCCCGCCCCGGGAACCTTCCCCCTCCACTCGAGATCCGTGGGCGCCCGTGGGCGCCGGATGGCGTGGCATCGACCGCGCCCGGGGAGGACGTCCCGATGCTCATCACCTGCTGGTCGCCCAAGGGCGGCTCCGGGGTCACCGTGGTCACCGCCGCGCTGGCACTGCTGGCCTGCGGTCCCGACGGGGGCCCTCCGGGGACGGTGGTCGCCCTCGACGCCGCCGGCCGCGGCCGGGGCGATCTCGCCGGGGCCCTCGGGATCGCCGCCGGACCCACGGACCCGGGGGGCGCGTCGGGCGCCGGGGTCGAGGTCGGGTCGGTCGGTCCGCTCGTGGTCCGGAGCTGGCCCGAGGGATCGCCCCTGGCTCCGCTGCTCGCCGCCGGCGAACTGGTCGTGGCCGACGCCGGCCCCGGACTCGGGTCCGACGCCGAACTGCTGAACGCCGCCGCCCACTGCCTGGCCGTGATCCGGCCCTGCTACCTCGGGGTGCGCCGGCTGGTGGCGTCGGACGGTCGCGTCGACGGCATCGTGGTCGTGGAGGAGCCCGACCGGGCACTCGGGGTGGACGACATCGAGCACGTGACGGGCCATCCCGTGGTGGCCCGGGTCCGGTGGGACGCCTCCGTGGCCAGGGCCGTCGACGCCGGGCTGCTGCCGAGCCGCCTGCCCCGCGCCCTGCGGGCGTTGCAGGGGGCCCTCCCGTGCCGGTGAACGTCGCTGACCTGACCGCCGCCGTCGCCCGCCGGCTCGACGGGCGCATCGCCGGGGGCACCCCCCTCGGGCCGCTCGTCGCCGAGCTGCTCGACGAGCTCGCCCCCGAGGTCGACGCCGCCGGCCGGAGGTCGCTGGCGACGCGCACCATGGCCGAGATCACCGGCCTCGGTCCCCTGCAGCCCCTGCTCGACGATCCCGCCGTCACCGACATCATGGTCAACGGGCCCGCCGGCACCTGGGTGGAGCGGGCCGGCTCGCTCGAGCGCGTCGAACCCCCGCTCGACGCGCCCACGATCCGCCGGATCATCGACCGGGCGATCGCCCCCCTGGGTCTGCGCATCGACCGCGCGTCGCCGGCCGTCGACGCCCGCCTGCCCGGGGGATCCCGGTTGCACGCAGTGCTGCCTCCGATCGCCGTCGACGGCCCCTACGTGACGATCCGGCGTCACGTGGTGCGGGTGCTCACCGTCGAGGACATGGCCGATGCCGACGCCGCCCGCACCCTGCGCCGGGCGGTGGCCGACCGCCGCACCATCCTCGTGTGCGGGGCCACCGGGGCGGGCAAGACCACCCTCCTCAACGCCCTCGGCGGAGCGGTTCCGCCCGATGAACGGGTCGTCACGATCGAGGACGCCGCCGAGCTCGCCCTTCCCGGTCCCCACGTCGTGCGGCTCGAAGCACGGCCGCCCGCGGCCGACGGCGCCGGCGGCGTCAGCGTGCGTGATCTCGTCCGCCAGTCGCTGCGGATGCGCCCCGACCGGTTCGTGATCGGCGAGGTCCGGGGTCCTGAGGCGCTCGACATGCTGGGTGCGCTCCTCACCGGCCACCGGGGATCGATGGCCACCGTGCACGCCACGTCGGCCGCTGACGCCCTGCTGCGCCTCGAGACCCTGGCGCTCTCGGCCGGCACGGGCCTTCCGCTGGGCGCCCTCCACCGCCAGCTCTGCGCCGCCCTCGACCTGGTGGTGACGGTGGCCCGCGACGGCGCCCGCCGCCGGGTCGTCGAGCTGTGCACGGTCGCCGACGACGGGACGGGTCGCCCGCTGGCCGTCCCCACCGCAGCCGCGGGCCGGTCATGAGCCCGGTGCTCACGGGGCTGGCCTTCGCCGCCGCCGTCGGTTGGTTCCGGGCCGGTTGGCGCCAAGCGGCGCGTGCACCCGTGCGGCGGCGCCTGTTGCTGATGGCCGGGGTCCCCGACGGAGGTCCCCGGGGGCCGGGCGCAGACGGTCGGCTCCCCGTGCTCGTGTCCATCGGGGCCGCCATGGCCGTCGGTGGCCTCGGGCTGCCGCTCCCGCTGGTGGCCGCAGTCGGGGTGGCAGCCGCTGCCGCCGTCGGCGTGGGGCTGCCCCGGTGGCGGGCCCGTGCCCTGGCCCGACGGGCCCGGGCGCAGTTCCCCGACGCCCTCGACGCCGTGGCCGCCCAGCTCCGGCGAGGCTCGTCCCTGCTCGCCGCGCTGGAGGCGGCGGCCACCTCCCAGCCCGACCCGATCGGGCGCGACCTGGCCCGCCTCGCCCTGGACGGCCGGCATCGGGGCCTGGTCGACGCCCTCACGCGCCGCACCGCCGATGGCTCGGCGCTGGGCGCCGCAGCCGTCCCGCTCGCCGTCGCCCTCGAAGCCGACGCCGACCCGACCCCGGTCGTCATCGGCCTCGCCGAGGCGCTGCGGGCCGAGGACTCGGTCCGAGCCGAGGTCGACGCCCAGGTGGCCCAGGCCCGCCTCTCGGCGCTGGTCATGGCCCTCACCCCACTGGGCTTCGGGGCGCTCCTGGTGGCCGGCGACGCCGGGGCCCGGGCCTTCCTGCTCGGCAGCCCGGCCGGGCTGACCTGCCTCGGAGTCGGCCTGATCCTCGACGCCGCCGGCTGGGCCTGGATGCAGGCCATCGCCTCGGGAGCCCGTCGGTGAACGGGCCGGTCGACGGGCCGGTCCTGACCGCTGCCGTCTGGATCGTGGTGGTGCTGGCGGGAGCGGCCCGCCATCGCGCCCGGGTCCGTCAGCCTCCCGCTCCAGGGGCCGCCCCCGGGGCGGGGAGGGAGCGGGGCCACGCCCGGGTCCGGGCCGCAGACCCGGGAGCTCGACGGTGGTCCCGGGCGGTCCGCCCGGCGCTCGTCGTCGGCTCCGGTCTCGGGCTCCTCACGGCGCCGTTGGTGACGGGTCTGGCGCTCGTCGTCGCCGCCGCCTGGTGGTCGGGCCGGCGCCGCCGGCACCGGAGCCGCCAGGTCGACCGGGCCCGGAGCGACCTGCCTGCGCTGGTCGACCTGCTGGCCATCGTCGTCGCCTCGGGTGGCAACCTCCACCAGGCCGTCGCCACTGCGGCCCGGGGTGTCCCCGGCCTCGGGTGGGTCCTGGCCGACCATGCCGACGACCCGGTCGCCGCGCTCGCTGCGGTGGACGACCTCGTCGGCCTGCCAGGGCTGCGGCTGGCCCCACCCATCGCCGCGGCGTCGGACCAGGGGGCACCGCTGTCACCGGTGCTGCAGCGCCTGGCCGACGATGCCCGCTCCGTTCGGCGACGCCGGGCCGAGGCCGCCGCCCGACGCGCCCCCGTCCGGAGCCTCGCTCCGCTGCTGCTGCTCACGCTCCCCGCCTTCGTGCTGCTCACCGTCGCCCCGCTGCTGGCCAGCGGGCTGCGGTCGCTGCACCTCGACCCGATCCGGTGACCGGCCAGGAGGCCCACCATGACCGATCCGTTCCACCTGCTGACCCGCCTCGTCGTCCACCTCACCACCAGCCGCTCCACCGGCCACATCGCCGGCCGCTCCACCGGCCACACCACCGGCCGCTCACCGGGCCTGGTCCCCTCACCGGGCCTGGTCCGCTCACCGGGCCTGGTCCGCTCGCCCCGCCTGGCCGCCGAGCGGGGCCAGGCATCGGTGGAGTACGCCCTCGTCCTCCTCGGAGCGGGGATCCTGGCGTCCCTGCTCATCGCCTGGGCGGCCCGGACCAAGCTGCTCGACGAGGTCCTCGACTACGTGATGACCCTCATCAAGGGCAAGGCCCAGGCGTGAAGCGGACGGCCCGTCCCCCCCGGTGGGCGGGCGGGCCGTCCCGGCCCTCGCCGGCGCGGCCCGGTCGCGGCCAGGCCACGGTGGAGCTGGCCCTCACACTCCCCCTGATCACCTTGCTCCTGATGCTCGGGGTCGACGCCGCGCTCCTCGTGCGGGGTCAGCTCGTGGCCGTGCAGATCAGCCGGGAGGCGGCACGCCATGCCGCCGTCGGCGAGCCCTGGTCGGCGCCGCTGCCCGCCCGGGTGGACATCACCCGATCCGGCGATCTCATACGCGTGCATACGGTTGTCGTGCACCGCATCGTCACGCCGGGCGTGTCCGTGCTCGGGCCCGTCCAGCTCCGCGCCGAGGCCGTCATGCGGGCCGAGGGCCCACCGTGAGCGAACACCCCCGAACGGCCCGTCGGATCACGGGCCGAGCACCGCGGCCAGCAGATCCACCGCCCCCGCCTTGTCGAGCGGCTCGTTGCCGTTGCCGCACTTGGGCGACTGCACGCATCCCGGGCAGCCGTGGGTGCACCGGCACCGGCGGATCGTGGCCAGCGTCGCCCGGGCATGGCGCTCCCCCGCCCCGAAGCCGAGCTCGGCGACCCCGGCACCCCCGGGATAGCCGTCGTAGATCACGACCGTCGCCAGGCCGGTCTGGGGATGGCGGGCGATGGACACCCCGCCGACGTCCCAGCGGTCGCAGATGGCGAACAACGGCAGCACCCCGATGCCGGCATGCTCGGCTGCGTGCACCGTGCCCGGCACGAGGGCGGCGTCCGCACCGTCGAGCCCGGCGTCGGCCAGGACCGCGTCGGGGATCTCCCACCAGAACGCCCGGGTCACGAGCGTCGTCGGCGGGAGGTCGAGCGCCACCTCACCGATGACCTCGTTGGTGCGGGCGCGGCGCCGCTGGTAGCCGATCACCTGCTCGTGCACCTCGACGGGGCCGATGCGAAGCGTCATGCGGCCGATGCGGCTGGTGGCGTCCTCGCCCAGCAGGACCAGGTCGGTGACCGAGCGCGCCTGGGTCCACTCGTCGGAGTCCTGCTCGTCGACCCAGGCGACGCCGTCGTCGAGATCGAGGCGCTGCACGAGCCAGCTCACGCCCTGGTGCACGTACACGGCGCCGTCGTGCACCGTCGCCGGGGCCCTCGCCGTGCTCACCGTTCCGATGAGGCGGTGGTCGGAGCGCGACACGATGGACACCTCCCCCGTGCCGCTGCCCCGAAGGGACAGCCCGAAGGCCGGGGACCGCGAACCCGGCAGCAGCGCCCGGCCGTTGACCAGCGCCAGGGTCCCGTCGACCACGAGGTCGCGCACCGCGTCGGTGAAGGCCTCCTCCAGCGGCGGCCGGCCCAGGACCCCGGGGCGCTCGTGGCCGTCGGGCTCGGTCCACCACCGGACGTCGTCGGGCACCAGCGGTTGCTCGTGGGCGGCACAGCACAGGTGGGGATGCAGCACGAACGGGTTGGTCGGGTTCACCACCACCGGCTCGGGCGGCCGGCGGGTCAGCTCGGTGGGGTTGGCGGCGTACCACTGGTCGAGGGCGTCGTCACCGATCACGAGCACGGCCAGGCTGTCCTGGAGGGTGCGGCCCGCCCGTCCGATCTGCTGGCGGAACGAGGCGATCGTCCCGGGGAAGCCCGACGAGATCGAGGCCTCCAGGCCCCCGACGTCGATGCCCAGCTCGAGGGCGTTGGTGGCGGCGACCCCGAGGAGACGCCCCTCGAAGAAGGCCGCTTCGATCTCCCGGCGTTCCGAGGCCAGGTACCCGGCCCGGTAGGGGCGGATCAGCCGGCCGTGCGCGGCGTCCTCGGGGAGGCGGCGCAGGGCGGCGGCGGCCACCGACTCCGCCGCCCGACGGCTGCGGGTGAAGGCGATGGTGCGGTGCCCGGCCCCGACGAGCCCGGCCAGCAGCTGGGCCGTGGCGGCGGTCGGTGAGCGGGGGATGCCGGCGTCGTCGCAGCCCGGGTCCCACACCGCCAGGGTCCGCTGACCCCGGGGCGAGCCGTCGTCGGCGACGAGCTCCGTCGCCACGCCGGTGAGCTCGGTCGCCAGGGCGGCGGGGTCGCCGATGGTGGCGCTGGCGCTCACGAACACCGGGTCGGCCCCGTAGAGCGCGGCGACCCGGCGCAGCCGGCGCAGCACCTGCGCCAGGTGGGCACCGAAGGTGCCGCGGTAGCTGTGGAGCTCGTCGACGACCACCAGCCGGAGCTGCCCCAGGAACGCCTTCCACCGGCCGTGGAACGGCAGCAGCCCGGTGTGGAGCATCTCGGGGTTGGTGAGCACGACGTTGGCGTGACGGCGGGCCCAGGCCCGTCGGTCCTGATCGGTGTCACCGTCGTAGGTGACCGGCGTCAGCCCGGGCAGGCCGAGGCTGCCCAGGGAGCGGAGCTGGTCCTGGGCCAGGGCCTTGGTGGGGAACAGCAGCAGGGCCGTCGAGCGACCACCCCGTTGGAGCGCGTCGACGGCCAACGGGAGCTGGTAGCAGAGCGACTTCCCGGAGGCCGTCCCCGTGGCGACCACCACGGAACGACCGCCGGCCACGAGATCGACGGCATCGGCCTGGTGGGTCCAGAGCGCTCCGACGTCGACCCCCCTCGCGGCGAAGGCCCGGGCCACCGCCTCGGGGGCGGGCCGCGCCGGCGCCCGGAAGCGGGCCGACCGGGCGGGCTGCAGCTCGTGGTGGACGAGCGACGACCCCCGCACGTCGAGCGATCGCAGCAGGTCGACGAACACCGGGACCGATGCTGGCAGACGCTGGGAGCCACCGGGTCGCGTCGACGGCGTTGCGTCCCCTGGCCGGGGAGGCTGGAATGGGTGACGTGCTCAAGCGCATCCTCCAGCGGCTCACGACCTCCCAGGAGGATCTCGACGCAGCCGCGCTGCGGTCCTTCTGCCGAGGCCGGGCCGACATGACGCCGATCGACGAGCTCGTCCCGAGGGCCGAGGCGACCATCGTCGGCGAGATCTCCTCGCTGCGGATCGTCCCCCACGACGGGAGCCCCTGGCTGGAGGCGACGATCACCGACGGCACGGGATCGGTCGTGGCGCTGTGGACGGGCCGCCGGGCTATCGCCGGCGTCAAGCCCGGGCGCCGACTGGCCATGTCGGGCCGACCGGCAACGGCCACGGGCGAACGCCGGCTGCGGATCTACAACCCCACCTACGAGCTGCTCTGAGCGGCGGCCCCGACCCGGCGGCGGGACCTTCGGGTCAGGCCTTCGGGTCAAGCCTTCGGGTCAGGCCTTCGGGTCAGGCTCGGCGGCTGAGATCGACGAGCTCGGAGCCCTCGTGACGCGCTTCCGCGTCGCGCGTGCCGAGCTCGCCGTGCAGGGCGGCGGCGACCGCGCCCGACAGCGAGATCGAGATCGGGAACACCAGGGCCATGAAGACGAGGACGAGGACCACTCCGATCACGGTGCGGTCACCGCCCCGGCGCCCACGTAGGCCCAGAACTCGATCTCCACAACGGCTCCGAGGGCCATCGTGACGTTGCCCACGGTCGAGCGCGTCGGGCGATGCCCGGCGAACTCCTCGACGTAGGCGCCGTTCATGGCGGCGAAGTCGGCCATGTCGGCGAGGAACACGGTGCACTTCACGACCTGCTCCAGTGACGCCCCGGCCGAGGCGAGCAGGCCCCGGGCGTTGGCGAAGATCTGGTGCACCTGGGCCGGAACGCCACCCTCGACGAGCTGGCCGTCCGCCAGGCCGAGCTGACCGGAGAGGATGACCCAGTCCCCGGCGCGCAGGACGGGCGAGTAGGGACCGACGGGCTTGGACATGTGGTGGCGCCCGGGCCGGTCAGGAGAACGAGTTGCCGCACCCGCAGGAGCGGGTGGCGTTCGGGTTGTCGATCGTGAAGCCACCGCCCTGCAGGGCGTCCTTGTAGTCGAGCGTGGCGCCGCCCAGCATCGAGGCCGAGGCGGGGTCGGTCAGCACCTTCACGCCCTCCCACTCCTTCACGATGTCGTCGGCCGCCACATCGGCGTCGAAGTACATCTCATAGGAGAAGCCCGAGCAGCCGCCCGGGCGCACGGCCACGCGCAGGGCGAGCGCTTCGTCGCCCTCGGCCGCCAGCAGCTGCTTGACCTTGGCGGCGGCGCCGGGCGTCAGCGAGATGGTCTCAGGACGACGCCCGAGGCCGATCTTGACGGGGGTTGCGGCTGCGTCTTGGACGCTCATGGTGTTCCCTCCTGGGTGGAAAACGGGTCGGAGCCTACTGGTCGGTCAGGACAACCTGGCAGGGTTGGCGGTCGGCGAGCGAATGGAACGAGGTGACCTCGCAGCCGGAGCCCGAGCCGGAGCCCGGGCCGGTTCCGGCACCGTCGACCCGGAACTCCTCGACGAAGCCCTCGACGATGCCCCGGTGCAGGCCGCAGACGAGCTCGGGAGCCGCCTCGGCCAGTTCGCGGTAGGGGCAGTGGGTGAAGGCCACGATCCGCTCGGCGCCGTGCTGCTCTTCGACGGGGTCGTAGCCCAGGGAGGACAGCTCGGCGAGGAGGGCCGAGGCGCAGCTCCGGGCGGCCGTTCGGGGCAGGGACGCACCCTGCGAGGGATCACCGGAACCGGAACCGGCACCAGAACCTGGGCCGGCACCGGAACCCGGGACGGAACCGGCACCGGCCCGGATGGCGGCGGCCCGGCCGCGGGCCCGGCCGACCTCGTGGATCTCGTCGGGGTCGGGCCGGGCGGCCGCCGCCAGGTCGACGAGCATCGAGGCCAGCAACGGGAACGCCGGCGGCTCCAGTCCCAGCGACGGCGCGTCGGGAGCGAGCGAGTAGCGGTGCTGGGGCCGGCCGACCGAGCCCCGGGAGTCCACCTCGACCTCGAGCAGGCCCACCTCGCGCATCCGCTCGAGGTGGGGACGGACGGTGTTGGCGTGCAGCCCGAGCGACTCGGCGATGTCGCCGGTGGCCAGCGGGCGGGGCGAGCGCGCGATCTCCAGGTAGATCGCGTACCGGGTGTTGTCGCCCAGTGCCTTGAGGAGAGCCAGCCGCTCCACGTCGACAGCCTACCCAGCGGTCGTCGTCATTTCCACGGGATCGGCCGTGAAATTACCGGCGTCACCGGCGCTACCTTGGGGTTCCATGGCGCCCCGCCCGCCGACCGCCGACGACGTGCTCGGAGTGCTGCGCGGCGTCATCGACCCCGAGCTCCACGTGGACATCGTGGAGCTGGGCATGGTCCGGGACGTGACGGTGGCCGCCGGGGTGGTGGACCTCACGATCTGTCTCACCATCGCCGGATGCCCGTTGCGGGCCCAGATCCGCGACGAGGCGAGGGCCCGGGTCCGTTCCATCCCCGGCGTGCGGCAGGTGTCGATCCACTTCGGTGAGCTCACGGCCGAGCAGCGCGGCCAGGTGATGCAGCGGGCCCGTCTGGAGGCCCAGCGCCGGGCTCCGGCCACGGAGATCCCGGTGACGACGCGCATCGTGGCCGTCGCGTCGGGCAAGGGCGGCGTCGGCAAGAGCTCGGTGACCGCCAACCTCGCCGCCGCGCTGGCCCTCGAGGGATTCCGGGTCGGGGTGCTCGACGCCGACATCTGGGGGTTCTCCATTCCCCGCATGCTCGGGGTGGACGAGCGCCTCGGCGGGTCCGAGGGGCTCATCGACCCGGTGGTGCGGCCGGTGGGCGACCAGGGCGGCTCGCTCCACGTGGTCTCCATGGGCCTGCTCGTCGACGACGAGGACAAGGCGATCATGTGGCGCGGCCTGCTGCTGGCCAAGGCCGTCGAGGAGTTCCTGACCAAGGTCCGCTGGGGCGATCTCGACTACCTGGTGATCGACATGCCGCCCGGTACCGGTGACGTGCAGATGGCGCTGGGGCGGCTCCTGCCCCGGGCCGAGATGCTCATCGTCACCACGCCCGCGTTGGCGGCCCAGAAGGTGGCCGTCCGGGTGGCCGACATGGCCCGGCGCTCGTATCTGCGCGTGGCCGGCGTGATCGAGAACATGAGCTGGTTCGAGGATCCCGACGGGCGGCGCCATGCCATCTTCGGAAGGGGTGGGGGCGAACGTCTGGCCGCCGACATCGACGCCCCGCTCGTGGCCCAGCTCCCCATCGCCCCGGCCGTGTCGTCGGGGGGCGACGCCGGCGAGCCGACGGTGCTGGACCCCGACGGCCCCGTCACGGCCGCCGTGCGGGCGCTGGCCCGTCGCGTGATCGAGGAGATCGCCCCGCCGGTGCGGATGGAGGGGTGCACGGCCCGGTTGCTGTCGGCGCTCGACGCCGTCGTCGCCGCACCCCCGTCGGCCTGATCACCGGGGCCGCTCAGCCGGGGCCGCTCACCGGGGCCGCTCACCGGGGCCGCTCACCGGGCCGCTCACCGGGGCCGCTCACCGGGCCGCTCACCGGGCCGCTCACCGGGGCCGCTCAGCCGGGCGCACCGCCGCGGGTGTCCCGGGTCGAGCGGATCAGCCGGGAGCGTCGGAGCGGGCCGGCCGGGTCGGCCGGGTCGGCCGGGCCGTCCGGATCGGCCAGGGTGACGGCGATCCCGAGCAGGGCGACGCCGATGCCGGCCAGGGCTGCCCCCCGGACCGGGTGCAGGCCGTGCAGGGTGGTCGCGACGGCGCCGACCGCGCCCGACACGGCCGGAGCCACGAGCATGGCACCCCGCTCGAGCTGGCCCAGGCGGGCCCGCCCGGCGGCCACGACCGGATCGGAGGCGGAAGGGTCGGTGTCGGCCGCCCGGGCGCGGAGCGCGGCGACGAGGGTCACCACGACGGCGACGACGATTCCGATGGCGAGCCCCATGAGCCCCGTGTTCCCGGTGAGCTCCGATGACCCGGCGTTCCCCGGCCCGCCCCCGTCACCCACGGCGAGCACGGCCGGTGGCACCCCGCCGACGGCCAGCCCGGCCAGAGCGCCGCACAGCGGACCCGATGCCGCCACCGGGCTGCGGAGCAAAGCCAGGGGGCTCCGTCGTGACGCCCGGACCCCGGACACGGCGACCCCGACCACGACGAGGACAGCGGCGGCCGCCAGGGACGCCCGGGCCGGCGCCGACCGGACGAGCAGCAGCGCTCCCGACCCGACCGCGACACCGACCACGACCAGCCGGCGGCGCGCCACGCCGGCGGCGTGCGCTCCGAACCCGGCGAGCACGACCAGGGCGACGACGACGGCGACCGTCGCACCGGCGGCAACTCCGGCCCCCGAACCGGCTCCCGGCGTGGGCCCGCCGATGGCCCGAACCGCCACCCAGGCACCACCGCCGCCGACGATCAGCCCGGCGGCGAGCACCAGCCAGGCCGGACCCACCACGGCCCATGACGCGCGCCAGGGCCAGGCCCCGCTGAGCACGGCCGCATCGAGGGTCCGACGCAGCCGCCGCAGCAGCGCAGCGGCGACCACCCCGGGGAGCACGAGGAGCGCGGGACCGCCGAGCAGCGCGGCGGCGGCCCCGGCGAGACGGCCCCGGTCGGATTCCCGACGGATCTCCGCAGCGCTGCCTGCCCGGAGGTCGACGACCTCGACCGGCGGGGCCGTCGAGCCCGGCACAGCCGGGACCGGGAGCAGGGCCGCGGGCGTCCCCGGGGCATCGAGGCCGGCGACGCTCGCCTCGTCGGCCTCGATGAACAGGTCGCCGGATTCCGCCGATGCGTCGGCGGCTGCGACCGGCGCGCCCGGAGGGTCGACCACCACCGGAACCGGGACCAACGGGTCCACCACGAGGGGGTCCGACGGCGGCGCCGTCGTGGGTGCCGTCGCGGGTTCCGTCGTGGGTGCCGTCGTGGGGGTCGGGACCTCCAGGTCCTCCAGGATCAGGGCCACGGTGCGGCGCAGCTCGCCGGACACGATGCGGCCCTGTGCGGCGGTACCGGTGGCCGACAGCAGGAGCAGGTGTCGGCGGGGAGCGTCGGGGAGGGTGGCCACGGTCGACTCGTCGACCACCACGACCGGGAGGCCCCGCCACGAGGTGTCGAGCACCCCGGCGAACCCGGGGATCCCCTCGCCGCTGATCCGACCGCCGACGGGCAGACGGACACGGGAGAAGCCGACGAGCAGCTCGACCACTCCACCGGAGGTCGCCGTGCCCGGCCCCACGAGGGCCGACCCCGACGCCGACCCCGACGCCGGCACCGCCGGGAGACCGGTCTCGCCCGGATGCCCACCGAAGGCGCCGGCGTCGGCCCACGGCAGAGCGAGGACCACCACCGGCCGGCCGTCGCCGTCGAGCGCCGGGATCAGCGTGGCCGGCAGCGGCGCCGCGTCGGTGAGACCCCGCGCCGCCGCCAGCCGACCGGCCAGGACCCCGGCGGCGGCCGACCGGGACCGGGCGTCGGTCTCCACGACCACGTCCACCGGACCACCGGAACGGCGATCGGCCCGAGGCCCGAGATCGGCCCCCAGCCACCCGGCCGCGCCCACCAGCCCGGCGCCGAAGCCGCTGCCCACGCCGGCCACGAGGAGCAGCGCGAGGGTCGGACGGCAGGCCGTCAACACCCCCCGGGCGATCGACCGGGACGCAGGCCGGAGACCGGCCGGGACGACGAACAGCACCAGACCGGCGGCCACCGAGGACACGACCCCGAGTGGCTCGGTCCGGCGGGCGAGCCCGAACGCGGCGAGGGCCAGGGCGCAGTAGCCGAGGACGATCCGCAGCAGTCCCGACCGGAAGCCCAGGTGCACCGGCAGCCAGGGGGACCGCCCGACAGCCCGACGGCCGTCAGCGGGCATCGAGCCGGCCGGCGGGCCGTCAGCGGGCATCGAGGCGCCCGAGTGCGAGCGACAGGACCCGGCCCGCCACGCGGTGCAGGTCGGGGTCACCCGACACGGCGACGACGGTCGCTCCCCGCTCGGAGCGATCGCTGAGGGCCCCGATGACGAGGGCGCGGTCCTGACGGCCGAGCCCCAGGGTCGGCTCGTCGGCCCACACCAGGAGCGGGTCGCCCACGAGGGCCCGGGCGACCCCGACGAGACGGCGCTCTCCGGCCGACAGCTCGGCGGCTCGCACGTTCGCGGTGTGGACGACGCCGAACCGTTCGAGGATGCCGCGGGCCTCCGCCCCGGCTTCGGCACCCTTCCACCCGGCCAGCAGCAGGGGGAGCGAGACATTGGCCTCGGCGGTGAGCTCGGGGGCGAGGGCGTCGCGGTCGGCGACGTACCCGGTCGCCTCGGCCCAGCGGCGGGGGCCGTCCTCGGAGCCGGGTCGGGCCGGAGGGATCCCGTCGTAGGTCACCTGACCGGACCCCGGTCGGCGCACACCGGCCAGGATCTCGAGCAGCACCGTCTTGCCCGCTCCCCGGCCCCCGGTGATCACCACGAGCTCACCCGGCGCCACCTCGAGCTCGAGCCCGTCGAGCACGGCGAACGTCGCATCCCTGCGATGGACGTGCCAGGTCAGACCCGTCGCCCGGACGGCCGGGCCGGCGGGGTCGATCGCGGAAGCCGGACGGGCGGGCGGTGCGGCCGGCTGCCCGGCCGGCCGGGCGGGCCGGGCCCCGGCCGGCCCCCCCCCCCCCCCCCCCCCCCCCCCCCCCCCCCCCCCCCCCCCCCCCCCCCCCGGCCCCCCCCC
>JBIKWW010000267.1:0-5382 GCA_044356125.1 Acidimicrobiia bacterium | reverse complement strand
CCGCACTCGTGCTGGGGTGTGAGGTGCCACTTGCCGATGGCCCGCGTGCTGTACCCGTTCTGCTTCAGGATCTCGGCGATCGTCGCCGCCGAGTCGGGCAGATGCATGGAGAAACCCGGATACCCGGCGATGGCCTTCAGCACGTGCCCGAACCCAACGGAATGGGCGTTGCGTCCGGTGAGCAGAGCCGCCCTCGTCGGGGCGCACAGGGCGGTGGTGTGGAAGTTCGTGTAGCGCAGGCCCTCCCGGGCGATGCGGTCGATGTTCGGCGTGGCGATCGACGAGCCGAAGCAGCCGTAGTGGGCGAACCCCACGTCGTCGAGCATGAAGAACACGATGTTCGGGGCACCCGACCGGGCCTCGGGAGGTGAGGGCAGGCTGCCTTCGACCGAGTCGTCGATGGTGCGCCCGATGATGGGCCGGAGGTGCGGCTGGCTCATGGTTGGCGGGCTCCGTTGGGGTTGGTGATCGCCGCAGCGTCGGCGACGCGCACGTCGAGCCCGGCGGCGATCAGGTCGTTCAGGGCGTCGGCGGGCGCCCCGGCATCGGTGATCAGCAGGTCGATCTCGGCGATCCCGCCGATCTGCTCGAAGTACTTGCGGCCGAGCTTGGTGTGATCGGCGAGGACCACCACCTTGCTGGCGGCACGGATGACCGCCCGCTTGATGTCGGCCTCAGCCGATGACGGCGTGGAGAACCCGTGGTCGACGGACACGCCCGTGGTGGCGATGACGGCGAGATCGAGGTGGCGGCTGGCCAGGCTCTGCAGCGCCCATGGCCCGACGACGGCCAGCGTGTTCCGCACCGTGCCACCGAGCACCTTGACGGTGGGCGCCGAACGGAGGGCCAGGGCACTGGCCAGCGGCAGACTGTTGGTCACAACGGTCAGTTCCTCGTGGGCAGGCAGGAACTCGGACATGTGCATGGTCGTGCTGCCGGCATCGATGAACACGGCACCACTGGCCGGGATCAGGTCCGTCGCCGAGGCTGCGATCCAGCGCTTCTCCTTGACCATCTGCGCGGTCCGGGCAGTCAGGTCAGGCACCGCGTCGTCAGACGGCCGGCTGATGGCGCCGCCGTGGACCCGCACGAGCAGGCCCTCTTCCTCCAGGGCGACGAGATCGCGCCGGACGGACTCGGACGTCACTCCGAAGCGCCGGGACAGTTCCGTGTTGTCGACCCGGCCATGGGTCTTGAGCAGATCGAGGACGATCCGACGCCGCTCGACGGCGAACAGGGGCATGGTCTCTGTGTTCAGGGTCACCGCATGGCTCCGTTGATTTGTGTGTGTTTAACCGTGAATGTGTTGACTGTCAAGCCCCTCGGCCTTGAGGTCCCGGTTCGGCGATTCACCGAGTTTCTGCACCCTTTGGCGTGAAATTCCCTCTCCGGCGGGGCTTCACCGGTCACGAACCCGGGGCGCGTACGTCGTTGACGGTTTGGATTGCATGGCTTAGAGTGGGCTTTCCACATCCACTCGTGAGGAGTTGCCCGTGCCCGACCGTCGCCCGATCTTCATGCTGGCGTTCGATCACCGGGTCGCCCTTCGGCTGATCTTCGACGAATTCGGTCTCCCGTGGAACCTGCAGTCGGTGGCCTTGGCGAAAACCCTGGCACTCGAGGCGCTGGAGCGGGCGGTGGCAGCCGAACCCAGAATCGGCGGGTCGGCGGGCATCCTGGTTGACGAGGAGTACGGGTCCCACGTGGCCCTCTTGGCGCGACGCGCCGGCTTCGAGGTCGCCATGCCGGTCGAGAAGAGCTGGCAGCACCCCTGGGAGCTGCAGTTCGGAGACGACTTCCCCGCCCACGTCGCCGCCTTCGACCCCTCGCACCTCAAGGTTCTGCTCAACTACAACCCCGACGCCGACCGGAGCGTCAACAACGCCCAGTCCGTCGACCTGCGGCGCCTGTCGGACTGGTCACGGTCAGCCAACCGGTCCCTGATGGTGGAGGTGCTGGTCCCCCCGACCGACGAGCAACTCGCCTCGGTGGGAGGCGACCGGCGCCGCTATCAGCTGGAACTGCTGCCCAAGCTCATGGTCCGGGCGATCGAGGCCCTGCGTGCCGACGGCGTGGGGGCTGACGTCTGGAAGCTCGAGGGCCTCGACGACCCGGCCGATGCCGCGGCTGCCGCAGCCGCCTGCCGGACCGGGGCCGACCACGGCGTCCGGTGCATCGTTCTCGGCCGGGGCGAGGGATCAGACCAGGTCGCGGAGTGGGTACGGGCCGCCGTCGAGTCCGGTGCCTTCGACGGGTTCGCCATTGGTCGCACGCTCTGGAAGGACGCCGTGATCGGTCACCTCGGCGGATCGCTCCGGCGTGATGAGGCGGTCGAGCTGATCAGCAGTCGGTACCTGGGATACGTGAACCAGTTCCTCCATGCCCATCCCAACCCGCTGCCGAGCCGCACCGTCGGCTGATCGTGCTGCTCGGCCTGGACATCGGGACGCGCAACTGCAAGGTCGGCGCCTACTCCCACGAGGGCGCCCTGCTCGGTTCGATCAGCGCCCGTACCCCGTGGAGCGGTGAGCTGGGGGTCGAGCTCGAAGCCGAGGCGTTGCTCGACACCGCCCTCGGGATCATCGCGGAGCTGTTGTCGGGCCTCGACCGGCCGGTCGAGGCCCTCGGGGTCACGAGCATGGCCGAGGCAGGGGTGTTGATCGGTCCCGATGGCGCCGTCCTGGCCGATGTGCTCGGGTGGCGTCACCCCGGCGGCGAGGAGCAGGCGGCCGAGCTCGACGCCCGCTTCGGGGCTGACTACGCCCGCATCACCGGCCGTCGGGCCACTGCCCTCAACACCGTCGCCAAGATCCGTTGGCTGGCCGATGCGGGCCGTCTCCCGGCCGGGACGTGGATGTCCATCGCCGAGTGGGTGTCGTTCGCCCTCGGCGGAGATCCGGTCGGCGAGCCATCGCTGGCCTCGCGCACGGGCCTGCTCGACGTCGGAGCCGGGGCGTGGTGGCCGGAGGCCCTGAAATGGTGCTCGCGGGGGACGGTCCGGGTTCCCGAGTTGCGCCCCGCCACGTCTGCTGCTGGACGTGTCCGCATCGGACCCCCACCGCTGCTCGGCGCCCACCTGACGGTGGCCGGCCACGACCACCCTGTCGCCATGGTCGGCGCGGGTGTCCTGGAGGCGGGTGAGGTGCTCGACTCCTGCGGCACCGCCGAGGCCATCGTGATGCTGGCCGGATCGACCGCCTTCGGGCTCGGCCCGCAGCTGACCTCGATCGGAGGCACCATCAGCTGCCACGTCGTGCCGGATCAGGCCGCCCTGTTCGCGCCGCCCTATCGGAGCGGCGCGGCGCTCAGCGCAGTGCTGGTCGATCTCGGCATCGACGAGAACGACCGAGTGGCGATGTGCGCCCTCGACGCCGCTGCGACCGGGCTCGCCGGGGCACCCCTCGACATCACCGTCATGGGTCTGCCCGACGGCCCCTTCGCGTGGGCGGGCGACGCCGCATCGACCCAGGCGGCGAAGTGGGCCGCTGCGTTGCAGGACGTCGCGCGGACGGGTGAGCGCAGGCTCCGGCTCCTGGCAGCGGCGGTGCGTGAGCCCACCCGCGTGGTCGTAGCCGGCGGATGGAGCCGTGGTTCAACGGCCAGAAAGGTGAAGGAGCAGATGACACAACACACGGTCTTCGCTGAGGTCGAGGAACCCGGCACCCGGGGGGCGGCATTGATCGCAGGCGTGGCCGCCGGCGTCTTCGCCGGGGTCGGCCAGGTGCCGCCGCCCGTTGCCACGTCGGCTTCGGAGGCTCGGCGATGACCGTGGCGACGGGTCCGGGAACCGGAGCGGTGTCGGGTGTGCCCGACCGCATGATGATCGGTGGCCAGTGGCGGTCGGCGGCCGACGGCGCCGAACTCGCCGTGGTCGACCCGGCGACCGAGGCGACGATCGCCCACGTTCCGGTCGCCACCGACGCCGACATCGCCCTGGCACTCGAGTCCGCAGCGCAGGGCTTCGTCGACTGGGCCCGTTCGGACGTGTGGACGAGGTCCGCCGTGCTCCGCCGCGTCGCCGCACTGCTGCGGGAACAGGCCCCAGTGGTCGCCGCCACGATCACCGCCGAACAGGGCAAACCCCTGGCCGAGGCGACCGCCGAGGTCAATGCAAGCGCCGAGTACTTCGACTGGTTCGCTGACGAGACCCGCCGCAACTACGGCCGCGTCGTCGAGGCGCACTCCCGGAACAACCGGATCCTCGTCGTCCACCAGCCGATCGGGCCGGTAGCGGCGTTCACCACCTGGAACTTCCCCCTCCTCCTGCCCTCCCGTAAGGTCGCTGCCGCCCTGGCGGCCGGTTGCTCGGTCGTGCTCAAGCCGGCCGAGGAGACACCCCGCACTGCGCTGCTCCTCGCCCGCATCTGCATCGAGGCCGGGGTCGAGCCCCGGGCCATCAACGTGATCACCGGTGATCCGGCCCGCATCAGCACGGCCCTGATCGCCTCCGATGTCATCCGCAAGGTGTCTCTGACCGGGTCCACCGCCGTCGGGCGCACACTGCTACGCCAGTGTGCCGATGGCGTGAAGTCGGTGTCGATGGAGCTGGGTGGTCACGCCCCGGTCATCGTGTGCGACGACGCCGACCTGGATCTCGCGCTGGAGACCTGCGTCGCCGCCAAGTTCCGATGCACCGGCCAGGTCTGCACGTCACCGAGCCGTTTCCTTGTCGCCCGTTCCCTCGCTGAGCAGTTCGCGCGACGCTTCGCCGAGATCGCCCGGGGGTTGCGGGTCGGCCCCGGTACCGACCCCGCAACCCAGGTCGGGCCAGTCTCCAGCGAACGCCGCCTGACGGCGATCATGGGCATGGTCGAGGATGCCGTCGCACATGGCGCCGAGGTCGTCACCGGCGGTCGCCGGGATTCGACACAGCCCCGCGGTTGGTTCTTCGAACCGACGGTGCTGGCGGGGGTCACACCATCCATGCAGGTCGCGACCACCGAGGTCTTCGGTCCCATCGCCCCGGTTCTGGTGTACGACGACCTCGACGAGGCCATTGCGATCGCCAATGCCACGCCCTACGGACTTGCTGGGTACGTCTTCACCACCAACGTCACGCGGGCGTTCGAGCTGTCCGAGCGGTTGGAGGTCGGTGTGGTCGGGGTCAACAACCTCGTCGTCGCTACACCTGAAGCACCGTTCGGTGGTGTCAAGCAGTCCGGCTCAGGCCGTGAAGGCGGAAGCGAGGGAATCGTCGACTATTGCACGGTCAAGTACATCAACATGAGGCTCCGGTGACCGCCGGGCTCGCCGGCGGGCTCACGTCCTACGGCGACGACGGTTTCAGTCTCTTCGTCAGGCGGGCCTTCCTGTCGGGAAGCGGTGTCGATGCCGAGGACCTCTCGCGGCCGATCGTGGCCATCGCCGACACCACCTCCGACT
>JBIKWW010000266.1:0-5388 GCA_044356125.1 Acidimicrobiia bacterium | reverse complement strand
AGGGCCTGCATCCGTGACCATCTCGGCCGAGCTGCGTCCCGAGGCGGGCGTCGACCTCGCAACGGTCGACGGTGCCCCGGCCGACGGCGCCCCGGTCGACGGTGCCCCGGCCGACCGTGCCCCGGCAGCGCGCTCCGGCCTGACCCGCATGATCCACGACGCCGTGTTCCGGCAGGCGTGGAAAGGCTACGACACCGCCCAGGTCGACGACTTCCTCGATGAGGTCATGGCTGCGGTGGAGGGCCTCGAGGGCCGCCTCGCCGAGACCGAGGAGCGGCTCGACATCGCGCTCGAGTCGGCCGTGCGCGCCGAGCAGCGCAGTGCCCGGGCCGACGGTGACGACGCCATCCGCCGCACGCTGGTGCTGGCGCAGCGGGCTGCCGACCTCGTGGTCAGCGAGGCGCGATCGGTGGCCGACCGCATCGTGGCCGAGGCACGGGAGAAGGCCGCCCAGCGGGCGGCGGACGCCGAGCAGGTGGCCGCCGAGCTCATCGCCGCCGCCCGGGCCGAGGCCCGGACCATCACGGCCCAGGCCGACATCACCGCCGAGCGCCGAGCAGCGCAGCGGGCCGCGGAGATCCAGGCCGAGCTGGCTTCGGTGGTCGAGGATCGGACCCGGCGCCAGGCCGAGGTCGACGAGCTCGTCGCCCGTCTGGAGGAGCTACGCCACCAGCAGCGGTCGTTCCTGGAGGAGCAGCTCCGACTCCTCGGGTGAACCGTCCGGTGATGGCCTTCCGGGCGGCTCCAGGTGCTACGGTTCCCCACCCTTTCCCGCCTGCCCGGGCAGCATCCTCGAAGCGACGGTGACGTGAGCGCATCCGTGAAGCAGACGGCCGGAGCCGAGTCGCCCCGGCGCCCTCTCGCCGAGCGTCCTCGACGCGTGCTGGCGGTCGCCCGGGCATCGTCGGGGCGGACGGTCACCAGGGCGGCCGATCCAGCCTCCCGGGCGGGGAAGGCGGCAGGAACAACGGGAGCCAAGGCCGCGAAGGCGGCGGAGAAGACAGTGACGGTGGGTACGAAGGTGACGAAGACGGTGGCCGCGGCGAAGCATGCCGGGCCGACAGGCTCGAAGGCGAAGTCGGCAGCGGTGAAGACGTCGGCCGCAGCGAAGGCCACGGGGACGAAGTCGGCTCCGGTCAAGTCGGCTCCGGCGAAAGCTGCGCCCGCCAAGGCTGCTGTCCCGCCGAAGTCGGCCCCAAAGAAGGCTGTGCCTGCCAAGTCGGCTCCGGCCAATTCGGCTCCGGCCAAGTCGGCTCCAACAAAGGCTGCTCCGGCGAAGTCGGCTCCGGCCAAGGCACCTGCTGCGGCCAAGTCGCCTCCAACGAAGGCTGCTCCGGCGAAGTCGGCTCCGGCCAAGGCACCTGCTGCGGCGAAGTCGGCTCCGGCCAAGGCAGCTGCTGCGGCCAAGTCGGCTCCAACGAAGGCTGCTCCGGCGAAGGCTGCTCCGGAGAAGGCTGCTCCGGAGAAGGCTGCTCCGGCGAAGTCGGCTCCGGCCAAGGCAGCTGCTGCGGCCAAGTCGGCTCCAACGAAGGCTGCTCCGGCGAAGTCGGCTCCGGTCAAGGGGGATCCGGTCAAGGAGGCTCCGGTCAAGGCGGCTGCGGTCAAGGGGGATCCGGTCAAGGAGGCTGCGGTCAAGGCTGCTGCTCCGGTCAAGGCTGCTGCTCCGGTCAAGGAGGCTCCGGCCGCGGCAACTGCGGAGCCGGTCGCTCCCACTGCCCCGGTTCCCACTGCCCCGGTTCCCGCTGCCGCCCCGGCTCCGGCCGCCCCGAAGGCCGCATTGTCGAAGGCGGCCACGGCGAAACCGGCCCCGCCCGTCCCGGTGGAGGCCGCCGCGCCCGCCCCGGTCAAGCGTCCGGCCCCGAAGCCGGCGCCGCCGCCCAAGCCGACCCGCTCGCCGGTCTTCCCGGCCGACTCCCACCGGCCCTTCGATCCCGACGACCTCGACTCCATCGAGACCCTCGACGAGCCGGAGTTCCTCGCCCAGCAGCGGACCCTGCTGCTCCGGGAGCGCAGCACCTACAGCGAGCAGGCCCTCATGCTGCGGGCCGAGGCCGACGAACTGGCCGCCGAGATGGAGCCCGGTGACGTCCAGTTCGACGACGAGTCAGGCGAAGGTGCCACCACGTCCATCGAACGGGAGCGGGACCTGGCGATGTCCGCCGCCGCCCTGTCGACGGTCGAGGAGATCGACCAGGCGCTCAAGCGGCTCACCCTGGGCACCTATGGCGTGTGCCTCAGCTGCGGCGAGCCGGTCGCCCGTCCCCGCCTCCGGGCGCTTCCCCACGTCGGGCTGTGCATCCGCTGCAAGAGCGGCGGCCTGAGTCGGCGCTGAGCGCGTCCGGGGCCGACGGTCACCGCCGCGGACGCCGACGCGTCGTCGCCGCTGCGGTCACGGCCGCCCTGGTCGTCGCCGCCGACCAGCTCGCCAAGGCGCTCGTCCTCGACCGCATCGAGCCGGGCGAGGTCATCGACCTCGGTCCGGTTCACCTGGTCCGGGCCTTCAACACCGGCATGGCCTTCAGCCTCGGACGGGGCCGACCAGGGCTCGTGGTCGTCATCGTCGCCCTGGTGGTCGGGCTGGTGTGGTTCGCCCGCCGGGAGCTGACCCGCCCGACCGGAGCCGACCGCTCCTCGTTGCTGCCTGCGCTGGCATTCGGTCTGCTCATCGGGGGGGCCGTCGGCAACCTCGCCGACCGGCTCCTGCGCAGCCCCGGCATCGGTCGCGGCGCAGTGGTGGACTTCATCGACGTCAAGGGGTTCCTCGACTTCTGGCCCGTGTTCAACATCGCCGACATCGCCCTCACCGTGGGTTCGGTGCTGCTGATCCTGCTGACCTCATGGGGGCCCGCCGAGGCGCAGGGGGCGACGACGTCGGGCGATCCCGAACGGAGCTCGGCCGAGACCGGGCCGGGCGGGTCGGGTGCGGCGGACGGCCTGATTCCCCGGGACGGGCGCCCGTGAGCGCTCCGATGCCGGGCCGGTCGGTGTTCGCCGTGCCGATGGCCCTCGATGGCGAGCGACTGGACAAGGCGGTGGCGACGACGACCGGTCTGACGCGGGCGGCCGTGGCGACCGCGCTGCGGGCCGGACTCGTGCTCGTCGATGACCAGCCGGTCCACAAGGCCTCCACCCGACTCGCCGCCGGTCAGATCGTCGCCGTCGCCGACGAGGTGCTCGACGCCCCCGAGCCGCCCCCGATGGCCGACCCCTCGGTCCCGGTCCCGCTCCTGCACGCCGACGCCGACCTGATCGTCGTCGACAAGCCCGCCGGCCTCGTCGTCCATCCCGGACACGGGAACGCCGGCGGAACCCTCGTCAACGGGCTCCTGGCGGCCTTCCCCGACCTGGCCGACCTGGCCGTCGGGGCGCAACGGGAGCGGCCCGGGATCGTCCACCGCCTCGACCGCGGCACCAGCGGCGTGATGATGGTGGCCCGTACGGCTCACGCGGTGGAGGACCTCATCGCCCAGCTCGCCGCCCGCCGCGCCGAGCGGACTTATCTGGCCCTGGTCGAGGGAACCGTCGAGGCGGACCGGGGCGCGGTCGAGGCCCCCATCGGGCGTGACCGGTCCGATCCCACGCGCATGGCCGTCGACCCCGCCGGACGGGGCGCCCGCACCCACTTCGAGGTGATCGCCCGCATCGAGGGTCCCCCGCCGTTCACGCTGCTGCGCTGCCGGCTCGACACCGGACGGACCCACCAGATCCGGGTTCATCTGGCGTCGATCGGTCATCCGGTGGTGGGCGACGAGCGCTATGGCGGGCATCGCCACCCGGCCACCGGGTCGCGTGCGGGGAGTACCGGATCATCAGCGGTTCCCGGTGCCGGCGGGCGGCCCGCGCTGCACGCCTGGATCCTCACGCTCGACCACCCCCGGACCGGCGAACGCCTGCGGTTCGTCGCCCCGGTACCCGCCGACCTCGCGTCGCTGCTGGCCGGTCTCGGCGTCGAGGTGCCGTCGGCCTGAAACGGCGCACGAGGTCGGGGCGGGACGTGAGGGTCTAGCGTGCCCGGCGTGGCGGAGCTGACGTTCGTGCTGCACCCCGACGCAGGAGCGGGCCCGGCCGTCGGCGCCGTCGACGGCGTGCCCGGGCTGCGGGCCCCGGTCGTCGACGGCTGGACGTGCACGGCCTCCCACCCGCGGCGCCGTACCGACCGCTGTCTCGACACCGCCGATCTCCGCCTGGCCCGGTGGGGCGTGACGCTGCGCCAGCGGGTCGGCGGCCGCGAGGCCGGGATCTGGACCCTCGAGCTCCCGGCTGGGCTCGGCCCACGAGGACCCGGGGCGGAGCGGAGGGACCCGGCGCGGGAGCGCGGCGGCCGGCATCGGGTCACCCACGCCGAGACGCCCGTGCCCGGTGCGGCCGACTCGCTCCCGCCCCGGCTGGTCGCCGCGATCGCCGGATTCGTGCGGGGGGCCGACCTCGTCGAGGTGGCCCGCCTGGTGGCCACACCGACCCGGTGGCGCTGGACGGGGCGCGGCCGCACCGGGGCCGAGCTGGTCGACGACGCCATCGCAGCCACGGGCACGGGGCCGCTCGCCGGGGTCCTCGCCGGATGCCGTGAGCTGCGGATCCAGGTGACCCCGTCGGCCCCGTCGGAGCTGGTCGACGCCATCGTGGTCGCCGTCGGGGTGTCGGGGGCCCGCCCCGACGACGGTCGGACCACCCTGCCGCGGCTGCTCGGGGCCCACGCCGCAGCACCCGCCGACCCGCCGACACCCACGGACCGGAGTTGGTCGTCCGCCGAGATCCATGTGGCGGCCTCGCTGGCCGAATCCACACGACGACTGGTGGAGAACCTTCCGGCGGCGGTCCTGGGAACCGATCCCGAGGGCGTCCATCAGGCCCGGGTCGCGATCCGGCGTCTCCGCTCGTGCCTGCGGGCCTACGCCCCGCTGCTCGAGCCACGGTGGTCGGCGGGTTGGCACGACGGGCTCGAGTGGCTCTCCGACGGGCTCGGTCGGGTCCGCGACGCCGACGTGATGCTCGAACGGCTCACGGCCATGGCCGCCGGGTTACCGGCAGGGTCGGGTGGGGCGGGCCGCGACCGTGTCCTGGCCGCACTGGCGGCCGAGCGCGCCGGGCACCACGGCGTCCTCGTCGCCCAGCTCGGCGGCACCCGGGCGGCCCGACTGCTGGACGACGTCGTCGGGTCCGTGGCGGCGCCCCGGTGGACCGGCCCGGACCTCCGGAACGGGGAGGACGGCCATCACGGCCATCACGGCCATCACGGCGGGGATGCCCGGGAGCGGTGGGCGGGCGACGTCCTGCGTCGGCGGTTGCGCCGGTCGTGGCGACGCCTCGACGACGCCCTGGCGGCCCTCGGTGACGCCGAGCAGGGGCCTGCGGACACCGGCCCGGGCGGAGCCGACGAGGAGCTACCCG
>JBIKWW010000265.1:0-5404 GCA_044356125.1 Acidimicrobiia bacterium | reverse complement strand
CCGACCGAACGGGCCGCGTGGACGCGCACCAGCGAACCCGAGTTCTGGAACAGCGGTACGCGAAGAACGTGTTCGGTTCCGCTCGGCGCCCCCGTCCGACGTCGGGTCGTGGCCCCGGTTCCGGCGTCCAGCACCGTACCCGTCACGACCGCGACATCCGGCGCCGCCCGCGAGGCCGCATCGACGAGACGGTCCCATGCCGAGGCGTCGATCTCGGAGTCCTGATCGAGCAGCAGCAACCAGGTGGTGCCGCAGTTGGCCAGAGCGGTGTTGAACGGCCTCGACAGACCGGGGTTGGCCGGGTCGTGCAGCACCATCCATTCGGCCGGCAGACGGCCGGCGTCGACCCACCGGCAGGCGTCGACGCCGTTGGCAGCGACCATCAATCGGCCGCCCACCATGGCAGCTGCCGATAAGAGCCCGGACATCCTGTCGATCGGCTGCGGCCCGAAGAGCACCACCGTGGCGCTCACCTGCTCGACGGGCGGTACCGACGCCGTCATGACCTGCGGTTCACCATGACGACTCAGCCCTCTTCAAGATACTCCTTGAGCTTCTGGCTGCGCTGGGGGTGGCGCAGCTTGGCCAGGGTCTTGGTCTCGATCTGGCGGATCCGCTCCCGGGTGACGGCGAACTCCTTGCCCACCTGCTCGAGCGTGCGGGCCTGACCGTCGTCGAGCCCGAACCGGCGACGCACGACGTCGCGCTCCCGTTCGCTCAGCCCCTCCAGCGCCAGTTCCACGGCCTCGTTGAGCATGCTCTTGGTGGCCGCCTCGTCGGGGCGGACCGCCGTGGCGTCCTCGATGAAGTCCCCCAGGGTCGAGCCCTCGTCCTCCCCCACCGGGCTCTCCAGGCTCACCGGATCGAAGGCCAGGCGCTGGATCTCGCGGACCCGCTCGGGCGTCATGTCGACCCGAGCCGCGATCTCCTCCACCTTGGGTTCCCTGCCCAGTTCCTGGAGCATCTCGCGCTGGGTGCGCGTCACCTTCTGGATGATGTCGACCATGTGCACGGGGATGCGGATCGTCCGCGCCTGATCGGCGATGGCCCGGGTGATGGCCTGGCGGATCCACCAGGTCGCATACGTGGAGAACTTGAACCCCTTCGTATGGTCGAAACGCTCCACCGCCCGCATCAGACCCAGATTGCCCTCCTGGATCAGGTCCAGCAGCGTCATGCCCCGGCCGGCGTAGCGCTTGGCGATCGAGACCACCAGCCGCAGGTTGGCGTTGGTGAGCTCCTCCTTGGCCTTCTCACCGTCGGCCTTGGTGCGCTCCAGGCGGCGCCGCTCGGCGAAGTCCAGGCCCTCGAGGCCCCCCGGTAGCGCCGCCCCCTCGGCCAGGCGGTTCTCCGCCACCATCCCTGCGGCGATGCGCTTGGCCAGATCGATCTCGCCCTGGGCGTTGAGGAGCGGGACCCGGCCGATCTCCTTCAGGTACTGGCGGACCGGGTCCGAGCTCGAGCCGCCGGCCGGCGTAAACCGCCCGACGGGGGCCGACGGCGCGGCGTGGTCGTCGAACTCTGCACTGGCGACCATGCGACGAGGGTACCAACCCCATGGCGCTGCCCGGCGCAGGGCCTCAGGACCGCCCGACGCCCCGCCGCAGCAGGTCCAGCCCCCGGCGCAGCGGTGCCGACGCCCGCCAGAACGTCGATGACTCGATGGCCCTCAGCCGCTCCAGCTCCCGGCGGGCGCCATCGAGCTCTCGGGCTACCGCGACCAGCTCCGCCGAACGGGCCAGGAGCTGCTCCTCGGCCGTCTCCGCCCGGGCCGCCTCCCGACGGGCCGATGCCTCCCAGACCTCGCGTTCGCGCTCGGTTCGCCGAGCCACGAGCAGCGCCGCTCGCAGCAGGGTCGCATCCCGCTCCTGGGACCAGTCCGGCGAGGAGATCCGGCCCAGCCACGTCAGGTTCTCCGCCTCCCGGTCCTCGTTGGACCAACCGGTGCGGAACACCTGGGGGATGTGCACCGCCGTCCAGCGCGGGATGCTCACGGCCCGCACCCAGGGCTGCTCCAGCCACTGCTTCCACATCCAGTGGTCGGTCCACTCCCCCGGAGGGGTGCTGCGCCATCCGTGAGGCAGCCGCAGGTAGCTGTCGAGGCGGTGACCGGCCACGCTCAGACCCACCCGGTTGACCACCCCGAGCAGCATGGCCCGGTCCTCCGGCGTCGCCAGGTCCACCCGGCAGAGCTCGGCGTCCCCCCGCCCCAGCAGGATCGTCTCGGTGGCCGCCAGGTCGTGATCGTCCAGTGCCCCTGCGAGGACCTCCACGTGATCGGGCATCCAGAGGTCGTCATCGCAGAGGTAGCAGATGACCTCGGCGTCGATGCGGCGAAGCAGCTGGTCTCGGTACGCCTCCCCCGTTCGGGGGCTCTTCGTGTGGCGGTGGTAGTGCACCCGGGGCTCGGATGCGGCGATCGCATCCATCAGCGTGTCCGTCTCCGGGGGCGCCCCGTCGCCCATCACGTGGATCTCGAGGTCGGTGACGGTCTGTCCCAGGACCGAGCGGATGGCCGGCCGCAGGAGCACGCCATGGTCGAAGGTGGGGATGATGACGGCGACTCGGGCCATGGGCGCAGCTCGTTGCGTGCTCGATCGGATGGGGACGACGGACGGAGCGGGCAGGTACGGTCCGCGACGTCGCGATTGTGCCGCGCGACGATGGGCCGGTGAGCGATCCCCTCGGAACAACGGAGCGCTCGAAGACCGCCATCGCCGGCGTGTGGTGCGAGTCCATGCCGACGGCGAGCGACGAACGCGGCACCCTGAGCGTCGTCCACCGCCACGACTGGCACGAACCGGACTGGGTCCAGTGGAACCTCTCCCGGTCCACGGCAGGCACCTTGCGCGGCGTGCACGCCCATCGCGCCCACCACGACCGGCTCCTGTGTGCCTGGGGTTCGCTGCTCGTCGGGCTGCAGGATCTCCGTCCGCAGTCCCCCACCTTCGGCGTGGCCGACCTCGTGGTGCTCCGCTCCGACACCGCGGAACCGCAGGCACTGCTCATCCCGCCCGGGGTCGCCCACGGCTTCTACAGCCCGGAGCCGACCGTGCACGTCTACTCGACCGACACCTGCTGGAGCCCCGACGACGAGTTCGGCTGCCGCTGGGACGATCCCGACCTCGCCATCCCGTGGCCCGGGATGCCGCCAGGTGGACCGACCCTGTCACCCCGCGACGCCGGAGCGGGCACGCTCGCCGAGCTCCTAGCCGTCGGCTGGTGACCCGCCGGGTCTGCGTGGCCGGGTCTGAGCGGCCGTGCTCGCCAGGCCGGGGTCGCCCCGCCCGGGTCGCCCGGCCCCTGCTCGCTTGGCCGGGTCGCCAGGTTCAGTCGGAGGGCCCCTCCCACGCCCGTGAGCGGGCGTGCTCGACCATCCACGGGACCAGTGCGTGCAACGACGCCTCCCGGGTCTCGGGCTCGTCGAGACAGGCCATGTGCTGCTTGAGCATCCCGACGGCGGCGAGCGCCCCTGCCCCCTCCGGGCCCTCCGGGAGGGTGGCCACGAGATCGTCGATCACCCGCACCACGGCCCGGCGCACCAGCAGCGCCACGGCGTCGACCGCCTCCCCGGGGGCCTCCGTCGCCGCCAACCCGCTCAGGAGCTGCTCGGCCTCGGGATCGCCCTGCTCGGCCAGCGCGTCCATGGCCGGGAGCAGATCGCCGTGAACCAGCAGCGCCTCGCAGACCCGGGCACAACGCCCCTCGGCGAACAGGGCCGGATCCATCCAGGTGGCGACCGCCTCGGGCTGATGGATCAGCCAGCACAGCGCCGCCTGCTCCACCCGGGCACGATCCCGGGCGGCGGCGGCCAGCATCCTCGGTGACGTCGCCCGGGCGCCGCGGGACCCCGGTGCCGTGCGGCGGGCCGGCTCGAAACCACCCCGAGGGCCCGGACCGCCTCGACCGCCGGCCGTTCCGACCCGGCCGTCGGGATCGGGTGGAGCGTGGCGGTCGTCGGGCGGGGGGACGTCGTCGGGCTCGCCGCGCCGCCGGGTTGTCGCCGGTCGGTCCGAGGGTCGGGCCGCCGGGGAGCGGGCGTCGACGAGGGCCCGCTGCATCCCGTCCTCGGAGACCCGGCAGCGGTCCGCCGCCTGGCGCAGGTAGTCCTCCCTCACGAAGGGGCTCGGATGCTCGCCGATCATCGCCGCCGCCGCCTCGAACGCCCTGCCCCTTCCCTCGGCCGTCGTGAGGGTCGACGCCGCCCAGAGCCGGTCGAGCCGGAACGCCAGATAGGGACGGGCGGCGCCGACGGCAGCCCGCAGGGCCTCGGGATCGGTCCGGGCCAGATCGGCCGGATCGGCCCCCTCGGGCAGGGCCACCACGGCGAGGTCGAGCTCGAAGCGCCGTTCCCATTCGTAGAACCGCGCCGCGGCGTTCTGACCGGCCCCGTCGGCGTCGTAGGCGAGCACGATCCGGCGGCCGTAGTTCTTGAGGATGCGGACGTGGTCCTCGGTCAGCGCCGTGCCGCAGGTGGCCACGGCCCGGGGGATCCCGGCCTGGTGGAAGGCGATGGTGTCGGTGTAGCCCTCGCAGACCACCACCTCACCCTTGGCGACGATGTCGCCCTTGGCCCAGTTCAGCCCGTAGAGCACCTTGCTCTTCGAGTAGAGGGCCGTCTCCGAGGAGTTCTTGTACTTGGGGCCCTCCGCGCCCGGGAGCTTGCGCCCTCCGAAGGCGATCGGCTCACCGTTCGCATCGAAGATCGGGAAGAGCACGCGGCTCTGGAAGAAGTCGTTCAGCTTGCCGACGCGGTTGACGAACCCGAGCCCGGTGTCACGGGCGACCTCGGAGGGGATGTTCAGCGCACGTACGAGTGTGTCCCACCCGCCCGGCGCCCACCCGATGCGGAACTGCCGCACCAGATCGGCCCCGTAGCCCCTCGACCGCAGATAGGACCTCGCCGGGCCTGCGTCGGGCGAGGACAGCAGCCGCTCGTGGTACCAGTCGACCGCCTTCGCCATCGCCGCCCGCAGACGGGCCTTCCGCTCGCGGTCGCGGGTGGTGACCTCGGAATCGTGGCGCAGCGTGATCCCCGAGCGAGAGGCCAGGTGCTCGCACGCCGTCACGAAGTCCACCTTCATCACGTTCATGACGAAGTCGATCGCCGAACCATGGGCCTGGCAGCCGAAGCAGTGGTAGAAGCGCTTGTCGGGCACCACCGTGAACGACGGCGTCCGCTCGTCGTGGAACGGGCACAGGCCCTGGTAGCGCAGCCCGACCCGGCGCAGCGCCACGTGCTCGCTCACCACCGCCACGATGTCGGCCGAGTCGCGCAGGCGCTCGATGTCCTCGGCCACGATCCCCACGGCGCAGAGTCTGCCCAAGTCGGCGGGCGACGCGGACCGGTGCCCGTCCCGCTCACGGTAGGAACGGGACCGACCATACGGTGGTGTCGCCCATG